>CADBPS010000041.1 GCA_902796575.1 uncultured Methanobrevibacter sp.
ATGAATTATATTAAAGTAAATAAAACTAACTCTACTTTTGTTTGTCCTGATGTTGTTGATGGTTCATTAATGAATGTTAGTAGTTCTGCATTACATACTGATTACGTTAGTTTAGATTATGAATTAGTTGATATTACTCCTTTAGTTTACGGATCTTTGTTCTATGGTCGTAATTACTTCACACTTGATAAGGGCATAAATGTTTATACAAGTTATGATAGTGCTGAACACGTATTGACATTGACTTTAAGTAGATTTTCTTCACCAACACTTGAAATGCGTAAAATATTGAATATTCAAATACTTGAGAGGGATTTATCTAATACTTTTAATAGACTTATTTCTGCAAATGGTGTATTTCAAATCATTAAACATTATACTGTAAATAATGCTGATGATTATAAGAAAGCTAATGGTCTTAAAGCTTCTACAGTAATATCAGAATATAATGCATTGAAAAAATTAGAATTAGGAAATGAAACTTATAATTTTGATACAATTACGCCAATATTGGATGTTAAATTTAATAAAACTTTATCTATTGATAGTAGTTTAACATGGACTCCTAATGGATTTGATGTGATTTATATTGATGGTGCTAATTCACACATTTTCACCGAAAATTATCAACGTGCTGAAAAGAAATTTGTTGATTGGGAAGAAGATTCATTGTTTGTTGCATCTAATTTAAGGGTTTCAGGATTTAATAATGCTTTCAAAAATATTGGTTCACAAATGCTTTTGAGAAATGTGGAAATATTTGGAAATAAGATGGATTATATTGTAGATAGGGATTATGGTGCTGGAATTTTAAATACTGGTGTTGTTTATTGTATGAATTGTACATTCCATGATAATAAAGCTAAATATGGTGGTGCAATTTATAATCAAGGTCTTTTAGTTGTAACTAACAGTTCTTTTTATTCTAATAATGGATATAAGAAAGGTAGTGATATTGTAAATGTGGATGATGGAATTGTTACTATTGATGGTAAAAACTACAAAGCTTGTGATGGTAATAAACTTGTTTATATGAAAAGTATGAGCTCAGAATGGCAAACTGTAGTAAAAGTTGTTTGTTATGGTGGTGCATTTGTTTTAGGTGCTGTTGCTGGATTTTTAACAGCTAATCCTCTTATAGGTATTGGTGTTGGTGCAGCAGTAGGTGCTGCTGTAGGTAGTATTGGTAGTGCGGTTATTTGCTCAAATGTCTACGATATAAACTTTTGCAGGTGGTCCTGTGCTTTAACTTTAATCGTTGGTTCTGCCGGCGCTGGTGCTATCGGTGGAGGACTTGGAGGTATTGCTGGAGCTTATAGTGCTGCTAACTCTTGTGCAAATACAGTCATATCTGTCCATAATGCTTATTCGGAGTTTGCTGGGATGTCTTCTGATGTAATTGTTGGTTCTGGTGTTTCTCCAGTTGCTGCACAACAGTCAGCTATGGCTGGTGCTCAAGCTTCTTATAATGTTTTATGTGCTGCTTTAACATCTTATCAAGCTTCCCTTGCTACTATATCCACATCTTTCATTGTTTCTTCAACTGCTATTGTTGGAATACTTGCTGCTGAGATGACTGCAGGTGCAATATTTGTCCCTGGTGCACTATGGAGTCCTACTACTCATTACACTAATCCTGATCCGGATGATATGTATTCATTAATACCATTTAATTCTAACACATACGTATTGTCTTCTGATTTGGTTTCCAGTATAAAATCAGATAATAATATTCAGAAAATAAATGATTTATTTGATAAATCAAACAATGAAATCACATTCACTGCTGATGAAGTATTAGCTGCTATTTCATCAATAAATCTGAATAATGGTCAAGTTCATAGTGTTTTATATTAATTTTATATATATCGTGTGATTAAATATCACACAATTTTAATTTATTTTGTACTCTGATTCTTTATGTTTAAAAAATTATTTTTCATTGCTTTAATCATATTATAGTATTTTACGAAATGTTTACACCAAAAAATTTCATCGCCCAGTTTTTAAAATATGAAATGTTATCTACCTTTTCATAGAATTTTGATTCAAAAAGTTCAGTCAGTTCATCTAATGAAGTATAATTGACATTATAAATTTTTCTCTTTATATCTTTCCAGACATCTTCAATAGGGCTTAAAAATAAGCAATATGAAGGTAAATATACAAGATTTACGGATAAAATTTCGCAGGCTTCTTCAACAATTTTTGCTGTTTGGATTCCGGCATTGTCTAAGCTAATATTCAATGGTTTCTATTCTTTCATAATAATACTTAGTTCTTTATTGCTTAACATCTTTTGAAGTTGTTTTTTTATTGTTTGATTGATTTTATAGTAGTTTATTCTGTGACCCCATATCGTTCACCACTTTTTTAACCTGATTTTAAAATTAATAACTTCACTTAAACAGATATGTAATCATCCGGCGCAATTTTCAAAATCAAATAAAATGTCCATATATGAATCCAGAAAAACGGAAGTCTTAATGAGTATGCTTGAAAACATCCTTGACAATGATGAAAAAGCGATAATATTCACGCAATATGTCAGAATGGGAGAAATACTTAAAGAACTAATAGAAAATCATTTGATGAAGAGGCGTTATTCTTCAACGGATCATTGTCCCGTAAGCAAAGGGAAACGATGATTGATAAATTCCAAAATAATGATAATAAATAAGGGTTTTGTCACTTAAGGCAAGCGGAACGGGACTTAACCTGACGGCTGCTCAAATGTTATCCATTATGATTTATGGTAGAATCCAACTGTGGAAAATCAGCTGCAGACAGGGCATACAGAATAGGACAGGATAAAAATGTTATGTATACCGATTCATAACAACAGGAACATTTGAAGAACGCATTAATCAAATATTAATTGGAAAGTCAGAACTGGCGGAGGTGTCAATTGACGGCAGCGGATTATTCATAACTGAAATGACAGATGATGATTTGAAAAATATTTTAAGATTAAGAAGAATCAGTCAGTCTTTAAGGTAGTAGTACAGAATGGCCTTTTGCGCATGAAGTCTGTTTTCGGCCTCATCAAAAACTACAGAATGCGGTCCGTCAATAACATCAGAAGTTACTTCCTGACCTCTTATAGCCGGCAGACAATGCATAAAAATTGCATCCTCGTTAGCTAAACTCATCAATTCAGAATTTACTTGGTATGGTTTTAAATCCATTTCTCTTTGAGTTTTTTGTGCTTCATCACCCATACTAACCCAAACATCAGTATAAACAATATCAACATCATTTAATGCAATATTAATATCATCAGTGACTGTAATTTCAGTACTATTCTCATCAGCATATCCTTCAGCTATTTTAAGTATTTCTTTATTAGGCTCATATCCCTTTGGACATGCCACTGACATATCCATTCCAAGAAGGGATGTAATCAGCAGAAGTGAATTGCAGACATTATTTCCATCACCAACAAAACATAATTTTTTATCTTTAAAATCTCCAAAGTGTTCTTTTATAGTTAACATATCAGCTAATGCTTGGCAAGGATGTTCTAAATTGGTTAAACCACTTATTACAGGAATATCCGAATATTTAGCCAGTTCAATAACATCATCATGTTCAATTGCCCTTATCATAATTCCGTCGACAAAACGGCTTAATACTTTAGCAGTATCCGAAATAGGTTCTCCCCTACCCATCTGTAAATCATTAGATGATAAAAATATTGCTCTTCCACCTAACTGGTACATTCCAACGTCGAATGATACTCTAGTCCTTGTGGATGATTTTTGAAAAATCATTGCCAAAGTTTTGCCTTCAAGGGGCGTATCTTCAACTTCACCCGATTTAATTTTATTAGCTAAATCAATAATATATGATACATCTTCTTTAATATCACATATAGATAACAAACAATTCATCATAATCCCACACAATAAAATAAAATATTTATTACTTATATATATTAAATGTTGTGTTTACAATAAGATAGTTTAATTAATTTATTCATTAATTTAGCATTAGACCAAAAGATAATCGATTAACATCAAAACATCTATTGATAAGATTAAGACACTTATAAATATTTTAAAAAATATAACTCATAATGTGATAGAATGAAAAGTGATAATATTAAAAAAGGACTTCAACGTGCTCCACATAGGTCTCTTTTAAGAGCATGTGGTCTTGGAGATGATGATTTCGATAAGCCATTCATTGGTATTGCAAATAGTTTCACCGATATTGTTCCAGGACATATTCATCTTAGAAAATTGGTTGAATTTGTAAAAGAGGGCATTATAGCTGCTGGAGGTATTCCTTTTGAATTTGATACTATGGCTGTCTGCGATGGTATCAGTATGAATCACGAGGGTATGAAATATTCACTGCCTTCAAGGGAAATAATAGCTGCGACAGTTGAAAGTATGACTAAAGGACATTCTTTCGATGGATTAGTCCTAATTCCTAGCTGTGATAAGGTTGTGCCTGGTATGATAATGGGTGCCTGCCGTGTGGATATTCCAAGTATTATAGTTACCGGCGGACCAATGGCATCAGGAAGTTACAAAGGAAAAAATACAGATTTGATAACTGTTTTTGAGGCAGTAGGAGAATGCTCAGCAGGAAAAATCAGTGAAGAAGAAGTATATGAAATTGAAAAAAGCGCCTGTCCGGGAGCAGGCAGCTGTTCAGGATTATTCACTGCCAATACAATGGCATGTATTACTGAAACTTTAGGTTTATCTTTACCATTATGTGCTACAACACATGCAGATACTGAAGAAAATAATAATATTGCTTTTGAATCAGGAAAACAAATATTGGAACTTGTAAAAAATGATATCAAACCGTCCGATATTTTAACTCAGGAAGCTTTCAATAATGCAATCAGTATTGATATGGCACTTGGAGGCTCGTCCAATACTGCTCTTCACATACCTGCAATTGCCAGTGAAGTTGAAGGGGTAAGTGTTGATTTGGATTTATTCGATAAAATCAGCCGTGAAGTTCCACACATTACATTAATTTCACCTGCTGGTGAAGATACAATGATGGATTTACATTTAGCAGGAGGTATTCCAGCAGTATTAAAAACATTAGAAGATAAAATTGATACTTCTCAATTAACAGTTACCGGAAAAAGCATTGGAGAAAATATTGAGAAAATTGAAAATAAAAACCCTGATGTTATTCACCCGTTAGATAATCCTATTCATGAAGATGGAGGAATAGCTATTTTAAAAGGAAATATTGCTCCAAATGGAAGTGTTGTTAAGAAAGGTGCTGTTGCAGAAGATTTAATGTATCTTAAAGGTCCAGCAAAAGTATTCAAATCTGAAGAAGAAGTTACAGATGCAATATTCAATCACGAAATAGAAGAAAAAGATATTGTTGTTATAATTTACGAAGGACCAAAAGGCGGTCCAGGAATGAGAGAAATGCTGAATTCAACATCAGCATTGGCAGGAATGGGTATTAAGGATGTCGGTTTAATAACAGACGGCAGGTTCTCAGGAGGAACACGCGGACCATGTGTAGGACATGTTTCTCCTGAAGCAATGGCATCAGGCCCAATAGCTGCAGTTCAAAATGGAGATATTATAGAAATTGATATTAACAACAGGTCCATAAATGTTGAGCTTACAGACGAAGAAATTAACGAACGATTAAAAAATATCAAGCATCCTGAAAGTGAAGTCACAGGATGGTTAAACATCTATCAGAAACTAGTTCAGTCAGCAGATAGTGGAGCTATTTTAAGGTAGTGTAAATAATGGAAATATTAAGATGTAATGAAATAAACCTGAAAGAAACAGTTAAACGTTCAGAACAGGATGTGAATAATGTTTTAGCTAATGTTAATGACATCCTGAATAATGTTCGGGAAAATGGTGATGAATCAGTAAAGGATTACACCGAGAAATTCGATAATGTAACTATAGATGAATTAAAAGTATCAGATGAAGAAATAAAAAAAGCATACGATACAATTGATGAGTCATTGGTAGTTGCATTAAGGCAGGCCGGCGAAAATATCAGGAAATTTCATGAAAGACAGGTTCCTGAAGAATGGAAAATTGAAGTAATGCCCGGGATAACGGCAGGTCAAATTGTAAGACCTTTAAACTCTGTTGGATGTTATATTCCTGGAGGAAGGGCAGCTTATCCTTCATCAATACTGATGACAGTTATTCCGGCCAAAATTGCAGGAGTCAAAAGAGTTGTCTGTGTAACCCCTCCCCAAAAAGAAGGAGAAATCCTTGATGCAATACTTGTTGCAGCAGACATTGCAGGGGCAGATGAAATATATAAGGTTGGAGGAGCACAGGCTATTGGCGCATTGGCATACGGAACCCAGTCCATTCCAAAAGTTGACAAGATAGTTGGGCCGGGAAATATTTTTGTAACAGCCGCTAAAAAACTGGTTTATGGTGAAGTAGATATTGAATTTCCTGCAGGCCCCTCAGAAGTGCTTATCTTAGCTGACAGTACATCAAATCCTGAATTTTTAGCTACAGATATTTTAGCTCAGGCCGAGCATGACCCTAATGCTTCATGCTTTTTAGTGACAAATGATGAGAAATTAGCTTTTAAAACTAATGAATATGTAAAAGAGTTTAGCAAAAATGCTGCCAGGCATGAAATAATCGAAGAGTCTTTATCCAAAAATGGAAAAATCATTATCACTGAAACTATCGATGAAGCTATAGACATTACAAATGAATATGCACCGGAACATTTAATTATTTCCACTGAAAATGACAGTGAAATATTAAATGAGATTAATAATGCAGGCTCGATATTTTTAGGATTGTATTCACCGGTTGCAGCCGGAGATTACGGATCCGGAACAAATCATGTCCTGCCAACAGGCGGGGGAGCTAAAATGTATTCTGGTCTTTCAACTGAAGCATTTATCAAAAAACCGACTGTTCAAAAAATCACACAGGATGGTTTAAGGGAACTGTCAAAAACATCTGTTCCAATAGCCGAATATGAAGGATTTTTTGCCCATGCAAATTCATTTAAAATAAGAAAATAACCTGTTTAAACATTAATTTTAAAAAAAACTTAAAAAGTGATTTTATTAAAAAATCACTTCTATTTTTAAATATTGATTGATTCCGGTAAGTTATGGGAACTTCCATAATTAATTAATATATGAACACAAATATCCAGCATTTTTGAAGGAGACACATCAGGTACTCCACCAGTGTAAATACCGACATAATTAGGAACTGCACCATTACTTTCAATCCATGATGAGAACCTGCTGGACATGTCCACATAATTTGCACGGGCAATAGACTGTGAACTATCCTTACCGCTAGGGTGAGAAGCATAAGCCGGATCTCCAACAGATATTGAACCGTCAACATTACCATTATTGATTTCAACAATGGATTTGGACAGTATATATAAACACTGAGCCTTAGATAAGGACAAGGATTGGAATTGTACCGGGAAATTACCATTAGAATCTTTAATAGCTTGAGCCAGAGCAGGTGCTTCGCTTACAGGAAAACTGTTAAGTGAAACCGGTTTTGAACTGGAAGCACTGTTAGACATGGCATCACCTGATTGAACAGCACTATCCGGAGTTTGTGATTCACCATTAAATAAATTAAGACCAAAAGCTACAAATACAACAGTTAAAATAACAATCACTGCAATTAAAACTCCAATGATAATTTTCTTGTTTTTATCATCATCAGAAGTATTGCTAACAACAGGACTGTTATTTGATGAAGAATTACGTTTGATTTCAGATCCGCAATGCTTACAAAATTTCGAACCTTCCTTTATATCTTTACCACATTTAGGACAAAACATCAGCATACCTCTAATCAATTAGATTACCTGTATAGGCATCGATTTTTATATCCTCAACACCGTCGGATGACGGATCTTCAACTGTAACCAAATAATAGCTGCCTTTATCCTTAATGTCTTTTACAACATATCCTGCACTTGAAAGGAGATCCTTAATTTCTAATTGGGATAATTTATCCTGCTGATTATCATCAGACGGACTGTTTCCACCAGATGCCGGAGCAGCACTTGAACCGCTTGAAGAAGGAGTAGCTGAAGATGAACTGTCAGCAACTGAAGCAGAATCACCGCCTGCAGCAGAAAGTTGTGAACTGTCATCACCACCAATATTTTCAACAAGATTGCTTACTTGGGAATTATCCATTAAAGAAGAACTTTCCTGATTACCCGCTTCGTTGGAACCCTGATTGAAAACATCACCAAGTTGGTCGTTGGAATCAGCATAAGGGTCCTGACCGTTATCAATCTCGGAATTAATATCCTCCACATAAACATTCATTTCTGCCTCATAAACAGCCATATTAATATCAACATTATTTGTCTGGTTTATTATTGGTATTATCAGATTAAAGTCATTATCCATAGATAAATGTGGTGGTGCAATACCAGGAAGAGGAGCTGACGGTTTAGTACTTTTTTGATGATTGGAAAATACAACACTGTTTGACATCTTACTTACTAAATCCTGATCTTTTGCTCCGATGGAAATCCCTTCAGCACCGTTTGTAAGTAAAACATTGGTATCATCACCCTGTGTGAAAGCCACAGATTGTGGCGGTTGATTATCCAATGAAATAACTGAAGCACCATTAATACCATTTAAATAATTAACAATAGATCCGTTGTCTTTAAATGTATGAATAGAAATACCATACTTGCTATCAACAAAACCGTTACCTGTATTTATGAACTCAGAATCTGATGGTACACTAATCTTAATGCCATCAAAATCCGCCTGTTTCATAGTACCGTTATTTAACACAGAAGCTCCAACAACTCCCGCAGTAATTATTCCGATGATAACTATGAAAAAAATAACTTGCTTATTTAAATCCATGATAAAATCACCTAAAAATCATAAGTTTATATACTTATGGATTTATTTTTAATATTATATAAAATTATAACATCAATATTACAACAATGAAATAACAACTTATTATGATTAAATTTAAATTTAATAACTGATATAGTACTATTGAACAGGGTTTTCCTAGTGATAGAAAATAGGTGCTTAAGATGGTTAAATGTCCAGATTGTGGTAAGGAAAGTGATAGTAAATTTTGTCCGAACTGTGGTAAAAACCTGGAAAAAACTAATGTTTGTCCAAATTGCAAAAGTGAACTTGAGGAAAATGCAAAGTTTTGCCAGGAATGTGGAGAAAAAATTAACGGCAAAAGCAAAGAGAAAAAAAATACTAAACCCAAAAAAGAAAAAAAATCCGAAAAGACCTGTTCACACTGCGGTGAAGAACTTGAAAAAGATGAAATCTTCTGTTCGAACTGTGGGAAAAAAATTGAAGATAAAAGCAAAGAGAAAAAAAATACTAAACCCAAAAAAGAAAAAAAATCCGAAAAGACCTGTCCTCACTGTGGAGAAGAACTTGAAAAAGATGAAATCTTCTGTTCAAGTTGTGGGAAAAAAATAGAAGTTGATGAAAACTCATTTGGAGGAATGTTAGGCACTATTGACTATAAAAAATTGATTATATCATCAATAATTGGATTTTTAATATCATTCATACTTTCAATACTGTTATCAGCTATTGCAGGCCTGATAGGATTTGAAGCTTACACCTATCCCCTGGCTATTATACTTGCAACAGCTATAGGAGTATGGATCGCAGCATCTTCATTCAAGGATTTGCTGAATGCAGGTCTCGTTGGAATTGTAGTAGGATTTTTCACAGGATTATTATCAAACACATCGATTGAAATATCATCCGGATTCAAATACAGTTATGAATTGTTTTCAGGATACGAAATCATTATATTTACAGTAATCGGCTTTGTTATTGCAGTTGCAACCTATAAATTCCTGGGAAAATATGTTTTAAAATACATCGATATCGGGAAATTGATTTAAACAAACAAATTTAATTTCAAATTCACTCATTTTTTATATTTTTTGTACTTCGTCTGAATAGCATAATATTCTTATTTCCTCAATATCTTTGTTGTGATGTTCATGAAAAAAAACGTTTGAATGGTGTGATGTGGATTCTGGTTTAAATTTGTAATTTTTACAATATTTGTTCGCATACTTTTTTCTTCTCTTTTCATTTTTCTCCCAGTATTTGACTACATTGAGTATTTTTTTGTTTTTTGTCATTTCAATGCATCAATTTATTAATATGCTTAAATTGGTAATTTTTTATTCATTTGGACCTGATTTCCACTGTTTTAATATTTTTTATTTATTGATAGATTTATTTTTATTATTTTATTTCTTTCTTGAAAAAAGTATTTTTTTAAAATAGAATATGATTATTGTGTTTTCTGATGATTATTTTTTCATCAGAATAATAGAATCATATTAGCTCAAGTCCAATATTTTCGAATCAGTTTTTATTCTTTTGAATATATAAACTTTATTTTGATGGTTAATATACAAAAAACCATATAAGATATTTTATGGAAAGATAAGGCATTTAAATTTTTATTGTCCAGTACCATTTCAAATGATAAAAAATCAAATTATTTACTGAACGGTTCCAAATAATCTTTTAAAAACTTTCTACATTCTTCAATAAAGCGTTCTGCCAAATTAATTTTATCAACTGCTTGTTCCTTAGTAAAGTCACCCACAAAAGCATAACTTGCATTTTCACGAATAGTTTGAGTTGCTGAAAACTCTGAAGCCAGACCAGCATCAAAACCTTCATTTCTAACATATTCTTGACCTAATAATGAAATTAGACCTTTATGAGTCTTAGGAGTGAAACCTTTAATTAATAATAATGCACGCGACATAGAAAACATACTATAATATGCCAGACTAATGCTATTACGATAATTGCCGCTTTTACATAATGTTTTACTCGAATCCAAATCATCTAAAGCAATATTTACAAATGATTGAAATTCTTCTTTTGAGATTTCATCCGATTTCAATTCCTTCCCTCCGAATATTTCTCATAAAAGTGAAATCATTAATCCTATTGATTTTAGAAGTACTCATAATATGGGGGAAATGATTTCCTGATTGTGCAACACAACCTGAAAAGATTCATAATTAACTTTTTCTTGAATATCTTCTTGATAATCAGACACTATAAGAATGTTAAATCAAATTAAATAAAAAAAATTATAAAATTGTATTAATAATATGGGTTTGTTAAATTTCAATATTTTAAATTTTACTAAGGATATTAGGTAATTTTTTTTTGAATTTTTGAGTAATTTTAAGAAGTATGTCAAAAGAAATGCCCATACTCACAAATGCAAATGGAATTTAGAAACTGCAATTAAATATCAAATTTGTGTCAATAAGTATCATAGTCATCGGCATAATAAGAACAGCAAGTAAAAAAAAACTAATAGCAATGAGAAATATCCACATACACAAACGAAGAACGAAATAAGAAAGAATTTAAAACACAAAGTGTCTGTTAAATCAAGCCATGTATTTTAAAATAAAAATGAAAAAAAGCTTAACTTGATAGCAATGAATATCTTTATTATACATTAACATCAAAGGTCATCATATAAGAAAAAATTTTTTCAAACCTGAGGTGAATTTAATTGAAAGGTTTATTAAACGACTGGAGAAGAACTCATTATACAAAAGAAATTACACCAGAAATAGCTGGTGAAGAAATTATAATTATGGGTTGGGTTCATTCCATTAACGATTTAGGTGGAATTATTTTTACCCATATTAGAGATGTAACAGGCAGAATACAAATAACAGCCCCATCAAAAAAATTGGATGCTGAAATTTTAGATGAAATCAGAGCCTTCAGAAAGGAATCCGTTGTCGCCATTAAAGGTACTGTACAGGAAGCTGGAAAAGCACCTAATGGTGTTGAAATAATTCCGAAAGAAATAAAATTATTAAATTTAGCTAATCAACCTTTACCAATGGATCCAACAGAAAAAGTAAGGGCAGAAATTGATACCAGACTGGATTCAAGATTTTTAGATTTAAGAAAAGAAAATATTTCAGCCATATTTAAAATTAAAGGTCAGATGTTCCATACAATAAGAGATTTCTTTTATGAAAAAGGATTTTATGAAATTAATACTCCAAAACTTGTGGCTTCAGCTACTGAAGGTGGAACTGAGTTATTCCCAATTACCTATTTTGAAAAGGAAGCATTTCTTGGCCAGTCCCCTCAATTATATAAGCAGATGATGATGGGCAGTGGAATGGACAAGGTATTTGAAATCGGACAGATTTTCAGAGCTGAAGAGCATGATACCCTCAGACACTTGAATGAAGCTATTTCAATTGATGCAGAAGCTTCATTTATGGATGATGAGGATGTTATGAAAATATTGAATGAAATGCTTATTAATGTCATCAGTGATGTTAATGATAACTGCTCCAATGAATTGGAAATTTTAAATCATGAATTACCTGAAGCTGACGGAAAATTCCCTAATGTCACATATGATGAAGCAGTTGATATTGTCAACTCGAAAGGTGTTGAGATGGATTGGGGTGAAGATTTATCCCGTGCGGCAGAAAAAGCATTAGGCGACACGATGGGAGGATTTTACTTCTTAACCAAATGGCCTTCAGCAATAAAACCGTTTTATGTAATGCCGTTTGAAGATGATGATAAATATTCCCATGCATTTGATTTAATGTACAACAATCTAGAACTCTCATCCGGTGCTACAAGGGTTCACCAGTATGATTTACTGTTAAAGCAGATTGAAGAAAGAGACCTGAATCCTGACGGATTTGGCAGTTACTTGAAAGCATTTGAATATGGTATGCCTCCGCATGCAGGATGGGGTGTTGGTGCTGACAGATTAACTATGGTACTTACCGGTGCTGAAAACATCCGTGAATGTGTACTCTTCCCAAGAGACAGGCACAGATTAACACCATAATGATTGAAAATGGAATATGATATAGCTGTAATCGGTGGTGGTCCCGCTGGAATAACTGCATCAATTGCATGTTCAACGGATTTGGATGTAGTATTGCTGGAAAAAAACCCTTCACTGGCAAAAAAATTGTTGCTGACCGGTGGAGGAAGATGCAATATTACAAACAACAAACCACCTAAAAAGCTATTATCCCATTACGATTCAAAAAATTTTTTAAAAACATCATTCTATACCTTCACCAACGATGACTTACATTCATTATTTGAATTTGATTTTATAGAAGAGAATAACAACCGTATCTTTCCAGAAAGTGAAAAATCAGTCGATGTTCTAAAGGGATTAGAGAAGCATTTAAAGGATGTTGATATTTTACTTAACTATGAAGTCAAAGAAATAAAAGATAATTTTATAATAAACAATGAAATAAAAGCTGATAAAATAATAATGGCTACCGGCGGAGTTACATATCCCCAGACAGGATGCGACAAATCAAATTATTTTCTGGTAAAACACCCGCTGACCGACATTAAATATGGACTTTCACCACTAATTACAAAAGAGGATTTAAGCAGTATCGCCGGAATCACATTGCATAATGTTGCAGTAAGCTATAAAAAAAATAAAATAGATGGAGATGTTTTAATAAGTCATTCTGGTCTTACAGGACCAGGAATAATTGATTTAAGCAGCATTATATCAAAGGACTTAAAGTATAATATTTTGGATGGCACAGAAAATTTCAGCTTTAAAATCGCAATTGATTTAACACCTGACTATTCATATGAGGAACTTAAAAGTAAGTTCAGTGAAGATTTCCAGAAGAAAGGCACTACACTTGTTAAAAATTATTTAAAAAAGTTTTTAGCGAAGGGATTTATTGAATATTTTTTAAATAAAAGCAGCATAGACCCGAATATTCAATTAAATAAAATTAATAAGAAAAGCAG
Organism: uncultured Methanobrevibacter sp.; assembly: GCA_902796575.1. Taxonomy (GTDB): domain Archaea; phylum Methanobacteriota; class Methanobacteria; order Methanobacteriales; family Methanobacteriaceae; genus Methanocatella. The sequence continues at coordinate 13,817 of CADBPS010000041.1, forward strand.
AAACCGTTTAATTGAGTCGTTGAAAAGATTAACATTTGAAATCACAGCTTTCAATGAAAAATTAGCTAAAGTCACAGTTGGCGGAATCGATATTAAAAATGTGAATCCCAAAACAATGGAATCAAAAATAATACCAAATTTATATTTTGCAGGTGAAATTCTTGATTTGGACGGACCTACCGGAGGATATAATTTGAAAATTGCATTTTCAACAGGTTATTTGGCTGGTCTGTCTGCAAGTAACAAAATATTTTAACTGTTTTTTAACATATACATATACTATGACAGACCAAATGTTTATGGGCGCATCAACAAAACAGGGTTACGATATAGCTACTAAAAGTAGACAAATCATACGTAATCTTATTGGTGACGAAATTAAAGATTTAAAACCTGCAGAAAAAGACATTGTTGAGCGTATTGTTCATTCTACAGCAGATCCAGAATATGCTAAACTTGTTCATATCAGTGCTGATTTTGTTGATGCTGCAATGAAATCCCTGAGAAATAATGAAGATATACTCACCGACATTAACATGGTCAAATATGGCATAACCCGTTATGACGGAGAGGTAAAATGCTTTATTAAGGATGAAGAAGTTAAAAAAATAGCCAAAGAGCATCAAATTACCAGAGCCGCAGCAGCTATTAGATATGCCGGCGAGAATGATTTTGAAGGAATTGTTGTCAGTGGAAATGCTCCAACTGCTGTTTTTGAAGCAATGGATTTATATAGTAAAGATGAAATAAATTTAAAAGCTATTGTTGGTGTTCCTGTGGGCTTTGTCGGAGCTGCAGATTCAAAAGAAGCTTTAAGAAAGTCCAATATACCTAATGTTATTACTGAAGGTCCTAAAGGTGGAACTCCAGTCGCAGTTGCTTGCGTAAACTCATTAATCCAACATTTGTAATAGTGATAATTATGACTGAAGAATTATTTAATGAATCAAAAAAATACTTCCCCGGCGGGGTTAATTCACCAGTACGTGCATTTAAACCTTATCCTTTCTTTGTTAAAAGTGCTGGAGGATGTAAAATAACTGATAGCGAGGAAAATTCATATATTGATTATTGCCTTGCTTATGGTCCTCTGATTTTAGGACACGCCAACCCGAAGGTTGTTCGTGAGGTTTCCAATCAGTTAACAATCGGTTCGGCATATGGAACCCCAACAGAAAATGAAATTAAACTTGCAAAGGAAGTTGTTGATAGAATTCCATGTGCAGAGATGGTTAGATTTTGTAATAGTGGAACTGAAGCTACAATGAGTGCTATTAGATTAGCCCGTGGTTTTACAGGTCGTGACAAAATTATAAAATTCGAAGGTGCCTATCACGGTGCCCATGATTATGTTTTAGTTAAAAGCGGTTCAGGTGCATCATGTCTTCCTGATTCGGCAGGTATTCCTACAGATACAACTAAAAATACATTATCGGTTCCTTTCAACGATGAGGAATCATTAAGTGAACTCATCGAAAAAGAAGGAGAAAACATTGCCTGTTTAATAATGGAAGTTGTTATGGGTAATGTAGGTTGTATTGAACCCAAACCTGGATTTTTAGAATTTGTACGTAAAATAACTGAAGAAAATGAGATTGTATTAATCTTTGATGAAGTTATAACAGGTTTTAGAGCTTCAAGAGGCGGTGCTCAACAGTACTATAATGTTACACCTGATTTAACAACATTAGGTAAAATTGTTGGTGGAGGCCTTCCAATGGGTGCTTTCTGTGGTAAAAGAGAAATTATGGAACTGATTGCGCCACAAGGACCAGTTTATCAGGCAGGAACATTTAGCGGTAACCCGATTTCTGTTCAAGCAGGATTATCCACACTATCACAGTTAAATGATGATTTATACAAAGATTTAGAGAGAAAAGGAAATTTCTTAAGAAGCAACATTGAATCAATAATAGATGATGAGCAGTATAACATTCAGTGTGTTGGACTTGGGTCTATGTTTCAGATATACCTGAATCCCGGTGAAGTATACAATTACAGTGATGCCAAATCATCAGATACCGAAGGCTTTTTAAGATATTTCAGAGCTCTTTTGAAAGAAGGAGTATTCATCCCGCCTAGTCAATTTGAATGTAATTTTATTTCAAGTGCCCATAGCATGAGCGATCTGCAGGATACAGCTGAAGCAATAGAGGTTGCATTGGCTATGGCCTTTAAAAAAAATAAATATTAGGGTGTTAAAAATGACAGATTTTAAAGAAATTGCATCATACATTATAATCCTTGCAATTGTCCTTATAGCTGCTCAGCATTTAAATGTTGTAGTTTCAGGAAGTATGGAACCTGCATTCTATAGGGGAGATATTGTACTTGTTGAAAAATCAGACTTTTTAGGGATTCATGAATTCAATCCCGAAGATGTAAAGGTCGGCGACATTGTTGTATATGATGCTAAATGGTTTGACCAGCCGGTTATTCACAGAGTTGTTAATATAACAGAAAAAGATGGGAAAACGCTGTATGTGATAAAAGGAGATAATAATAATCGGGTAGACCCCTACTATGTAGAACCGAGCCAGATACAGGAAAGAGTTGTTTCATGGGGAGATATGCCAATTGTCATTAAATATGTAGGTTATATCTCATTATGGTTAAGAGGATTGTGAAGGTGAGTTAATGTATTTTGAGATAGAAAAAGAGGCAATAACTGCAATAAATAAAGCTTTAGACAAATATGATGAAGAAATAGATAGGAATTTTCGTTTGGAATTCCCTCCAGACCCAAAATTAGGAGATTTGGCCAGTACAATAGCATTTGCACTGACAAAAAAATTAAAGACCTCCCCGAATCTGGTTGCTGAGGATTTAGTATCAAAAATTGAAGTGCCTGAAATATTCGAAAAAGTTGAAAATTTCGGACCTTACGTTAATTTCTTTATAGACTATGCAAAATTTTCAAAAAAACTGCTGGAAAAAGTAGATGAAAATTACGGTCAACTTCCTGAAGCAGGAGAAAAAATTGTTCTCGAACACACATCAGCTAATCCAAACGGTCCATTGCACATCGGACATATTCGTAATTCAATTTTTGGTGATTCACTTGCAAGACTGCTCAAATTAAGTGGACGTGAAGTGGAAACCCAATATTATGTAAATGACATGGGACGCCAAATAGCTATTATCGTTTATGGAATAACCGAAATGGGATTGAAAATTGATGAACAGGAAGGGGAAAAAATTGATGCCAAAATTGGAAAACTATACTATCAGGCCAATAAAAAGGTAGAAAATGATGAAAATGCAAATGCCCATGTAGGTGAGCTTATACAGAAATATGAAGAAGGCAATGACGATCAATTAAATGCAATATTCGAAGAAGTAGTTGAAAGTTGTGTCAGTGGAATCAAGGAAACACTTCAAAGAATTAATATTAAGCATGATGATTTTGTATGGGAAGGAAACTTCGTGAGAAATGGTGATGTTGAAAAGCTTTTAAAATACTTTGAAAAAGAAGGATTTGTATCACACGATGATGTAGACTATATTGATTTAACATTTTACAATATTGAAAAGGAATTTGTTTTAAGAAGATCAAACGGAACATCCCTGTACTCAACAAGAGACCTGGCATATCACAGATACAAAGCAACCCTCGGTGATACAGTATTGGACATTCTGGGTTCAGATCATAAACTGTCTTCAAAACAGATGAAAGTAATATTTGAAGAAATTCTTAGGGAAAAAGCACCTGAAGTGATATTTTATGAATTCATAACATTACCTGAAGGTTCAATGTCAACCAGAAAAGGTAAATTCATATCTGTCGATGATTTAATTGATGAAGCTATTTTAAGAGCATCAGAAGAAATCAAAACAAGAAACCCAGAACTGACAGATGATGAAATCAAACCAATGGCTGAACAAATTGGAATAGGAGCTATCAGATTCTTCATAGCTAAATTATCCCCTGAAAAACACCTTACATTTAAATGGGATGATGCACTAAGCTTTGAAAGAGGCTGTGCTTCAATACAATATGCACATGCAAGAGCATGCAAACTTCTAAACAAATCGGGAAAAGATGTAGAATCATTGAAAGTTGATGATAGCTGGATACCAAATGAATCAGAGCAGGATTTAATAAGACTAATAGCTAAATTCCCGCAGGTTGTAGAGGATTGTGCCAACAAGAAAAGAGTTCACAATATTACCCAATACTGTCAGGATTTAGCAGGTTCATTTAATAAGTTCTATAAATCACAACAGGTAATCGGTTCCGAAACTGAAGACACTCGACTCATATTAGTTGATAAGGCTAAAATAACATTGAAAAATGCTTTAGATATTCTGGGAGTGTCAGCACCTGAAAAGATGTAGATGGGTTTTTAACTCATCTAAATTTTATTTTACTCAAACCATCATTAAGTTTCTTTTTTGTTCACTTTCATCAGTTTATTGATGTATAATTCTATACATGAATAACATATTAAAGATCCGATTCCACCACCCAGAAGCATTCCGGCATATATTCCAAATTCACCCATATTCAATGTAAATCCTAAAATATAAGCAAATATCAGTACTAATATGAATTCCCTGAATGCAGTTAATATAAAAGATATTGTTCCTTTTCCCATTCCCTGAAATACATTAGCAGCACTGGCACCGAATGGAACATATAATATAAACAGACACATTAACTGTAAGAAACTGGCTATTAGGGGTTCCAGCTGTGCACTGTTTTCCGAATAGGAAAATATAAATGCAATCTGATTTGCAAAGAGATTCAATATTATACAAACAATTATCGATGCAATCAAAGCAACTTTAACAGCATACCTGGCAGTAATTCTCAGATTTTCATATTTTCCAGCTCCAAAAGCAACTCCCGCTACTGAAATAGCTGCAGTTCCAACACCAATCGCCGGAAGCATTCCAATATTTAAAACTCTCCATCCTGCAGTATAAACTGCAACAGCAACAGGTCCTGAAACAATAGTTAACATATAATTAACAAAAATTGTTAAAACGGATAATACAAGTTGTTCCAGGCTTGCAGGAATTCCGACAACAAGAATATCTTTATATATCTTTAAGTCATTATGGAAATCCTTGAAGTCATATGAAAGATATGTGTCCTTTTTGATAAAAATCCAGTAAAACATCAATAGCAAACTTATAAACGGACCTAATGCAGTTGCCCAAGCTGCTCCCTTGATTCCCATCCCAAAAGTATAGATAAAAATCGGGTCTAAAATCATGTTGATAATAGCTGCCACAGCAATTGGGAGTGTTGCTCTTTTTATATCTCCTTCTGCTCTGAATGCACCTCCTACAATTGGAGGCATTAGTATGGCAAATGTCCAGATGAAAATTATTGTACCGTAATCCATTGCATAATCAATAACGCTGACAGCACCCATTATTTTAAGTAACGGTTCCATGGATATCAGAAAAATAATCATAATAATAATGGAAACTATTAAACTCAGTATCAAATTGTGAATTGCTGCATTATTGGCCGAATGCCTGTCTTCAGCACCTATATATCTGGAGATTAAAGAATTTCCGCCTGCTCCAATCCCATTTCCGAATCCTACTAAAATCAAAAATAAGGGAGTTATATATCCCAATGCAGCCAAGGGTTCTGCACCTAATCCCGCTACCCATATACTGTCAATTATATTGTTAGCAAAAATTAAAAACATACTAGCAATTATAGGTAATGATAATTTGTTAATAGCTTTTTTGGGGTCACCTGTAATCATTTCTATATTAGAATTTTTGTCCACTAAATCACCTTGTCAATTATTGAGAATCATACTTGTGTATGTAAGTGAGTATTTAAATATTTTTAAAAATATAGTTAAATCAAGGAGAATTAAATTATGAAAGTATTAGTTGTTGGAACAGGCGCTCGTGAACATGCCATTGCAGATTGTTTAAAAGATGATTGTGAATTATACTGTTACATGAGTAAAGTAAATCCGGGAATGAGTAAGATATCCGAATTTAAACAGGGTGATGAGGGTGAAGTCGAAAAAGTGGCTGAATATGCAAAGGAGAATAATATTGATATTGCATTTATCGGACCTGAAGCACCTCTTGAAAAGGGAATTGTTGACGAGCTTGAAAAAAATGGAATAAAATGTGTTGGACCAAGTAAAAGTGCAGCAAGGATAGAAACAGATAAATCATTCATGAGAAAATTATTTGAAGATTACGATATTGAAGGATCTTTAATATACAAAGTTTTCAACAATTATGAAGATTTAAGTGCATTTCTAGATGATTTCGAAGAGGATGTTGTTGTAAAACCTGTAGGATTGACCGGTGGAAAAGGAGTTAAAATTGTTGGTGATCATTTAAAAGACAATGATGAAGCAAAAGAATACTCAAAAGAAGTAATTGATAATGCTATGGGCGGATTTGCACAGGTTATAATTGAAGAAAGAGTGATTGGTGAAGAATTTACTATTCAGGCATTTAGTGATGGAAAACACTTGGCTCCAATGCCTGCGGCTCAGGATCATCCCCATGCATTTGAAGGAGATACTGGAGCTATAACTGGTGGAATGGGTTCTTATTCAGATTCAAATGGATTATTACCATTTTTAAAACAGGAAGACTATGATAAAGCTGTTGAAATAATGGAAAATACAATTGAAGCTATTGCAAAAGAAGCTGAACCATATAAAGGAATTTTGTATGGGCAATTTATGCTGACAGCTGACGGTCCACGTTTAATCGAATATAATGCAAGATTTGGAGATCCGGAAGCAATGAATGTATTGCCTCTGCTTGAAACACCGCTGATTGAAATATGTAAATCTATTGTAGATGAAACTTTAGATGATGTGGAATTCAAAAAACAGTCTAGTGTATGTAAATATATTGTACCTGACGGATATCCTGAAACAGAACATGCAGGCGAAATAATTGAAGTGGATGAAAAATCTATTGAAGAAATTGGAGCTAAAGTATTTTATGCTGCAGTAAGTTTGGAAGATGATGGAATACATTTATCCGGTTCAAGGGCTTTAGGTGTAGTAGCAAATGCGGAAACAATAAACGAAGCAGAAAAAATAGCTGAAAAAGCTTGCGAATATATAAAAGGAAATGTTTATCACAGAAGAGATGTAGGTACTGAAGAACTAGTACAAAAACGTGTTGAACATATGGAAGAAATTCTACAATAGAATTTTTTCATATAAAATTTACAGCTAAAAGAAATCTTAATTCAGAAATTATTTAAATGAAGAATAAATACAGTTTAAATATATTTCTGAATTCATACCATCATTTATAAAAAATATAAAAGATTATCACCAATAATGTTAATTATGATAAATTGATCTACAATAGATTTTTTTGAAAAAAATATATGTCTCATGAGTACTATGATTAGTTCACACCAGCATATATCTGGTGAAAAAATCATAAAATATAATACAAAAAATCTACAATATAATGATTATGAGTACACTGGAAAAGATGAAAATATTAACTGATTCAGCACAGTATGATTTATGCGATTATGTAAATCATAATAGAAGCTCACAGGTTAATTTACCGGGAATTTATCATGCAACCGGACATAACGGATGTAAAATTCCATTATTCAAAACATTATTAACAAACAAATGTAAAAATGACTGTAAATACTGTATCAATCAGTCAAAAAGAAATTTTACAAGACTTGAACTGTCACCGCAGGAATTGGCTCACTCTTTTTTAAATTATTATAACCGAGGATTGGTTAATGGATTATTTTTAAGTTCAGGAATTGATAAAGATGAAGACCTGACAATGGAAAAAACGATAGAAACCATCAGAATTTTGAGAAAAGACTATGGATATGATGATTATATTCACTTAAAAATTGTTCCGGGCGCTTCAAAGGATTCTATCAAAAGAGCTATGGCACTAGCTAATAGAGTAAGTATTAATATTGAATCTGCAACAGCATCAGGATTAAGCGAATTATCATCAACAAAAGACTATAACAAAGATATACTGAAACGACTGTACTGGATTGACAAGATACATGGAAAAAGTACAACCTACCCGAATTCATCACATACAACACAGGTTATTGTTGGTGCAAACAATGAAAGTGATAGGGAAATTCTACATAGAATGGAAAAAATATACAATAAAACAAAATTAAGAGGTGCATATTACTCAGCATTTTCTCCTGTAGAAGATACAGAATTTGAAAATAAGGAAGAATGCAGTACTGACAGAACAGCAAAATTATACAGTGCAAATAGTCTACTTAATGATTATCATTTTAAGCTTAAAGAAATAGTATTTGACGAAAATAACCAATTATCGCTGGAAACTGATCCAAAAATATTAGCTGCTGAGAACATGGATATATTTCCTGTAGAAATTAATACTGCACCCTTTGTTGAACTGATACGTGTACCTGGAATTGGCATGAAATCTGCAAGACAAATAATATCTATTAGAAAAAAAATTCCATTTGAAAATAAAAATCAGCTGAGAAAATTAGGTGTGGTTGTAGATAGGGCAGACAAATATATTAAAATAAATGGAAATTATCAAAGTCTATTGGAGAATTTTTAGTGGTGATTAAATTCCTTCAAATAATTCCCATATATGAGGATACTTCTTAGAAACAGCCTCATCGATTAAAATAGAAGCTTCTCTACTAATACTAAATTCTGGTTCTGTTTTTCTTAAATATCTAAAAACAGCAGCAGATCTAGATGACCATAAAGTAATTCTCGGATTTTTGTCTACAATATCTAAGACTTCGGCGACATTTTCTTTTTTCTTGACTTCTTGTGTAGTTTGTAAAGTATCTTGAGGGTCTTCACTAGCAGATACCTTTTCGGATGCCTTATCTTGTGTATTTTCCTCTCCAATTCCATCAGTTGTCGTATCGTTCTTTCCAATGTCTTCACCTTCTGTATTCGTATCAGATTTCTCTTCGCTGACAGTAGTAATATCATCTACAATAGATTCTATTTCATTTTCAGATTCATTTTTCTCATTCAAAATATCCTCTAAAGATTGGGAACCATTACTGTCAAAATTTTCATCATAAATATTGGGAATTAATGAATCTAATCCCTTACCAAGACCACCGGCCATTTAATCACTCCTCCGATTCTTTTTTTCATTAATATTAGAATCTTCATTTAAACTATCCCTATCTAAAATTTCCTTAGCCAATTTCAAATAAGCTTTCGTTCCTGTACTGTCTGGATCATATATTAAACATGGCTTTCCAAAACTAGGAGCTTCAGCTAATCTAATATTTCTTGGAATTATAGTTTTAAAAAGCAAACCGTTACTGTCAAAATAATTTTTAAGTTCTTTATGAACATCCTTGCTTAATCTCGTTCTTCTGTCATATAATGTAAGTAAAATTCCTTTAATTGGAGTTGGACTTTTAAGTCTTCTTTCAACAAGTTCTATTGTGCTTATTAAATCTGCAACTCCTTCAAGTGCATAATATTCAGCCTGAATCGGTATTAATACACTATTGGATGCGATAAGAGCATTGACAGTTATAACCCCTAATGATGGAGGTAAATCAATAAAAATGTAATCAAATAATGGAACAACACCCTTAAGGGTTTCTTTTAAAATGTTATGATAATTTTCCTGTTTACTTAATTCTACACCTGCTCCACTTAATGACATATTACTTGGAACAATAAACAGATTTTTTATGAATGTCGGTTTGGTAACTTTCTTAATATCAATATCCCCAACAATTGCATCATAAATTGTATTTTCTAATCTATTCTTATCAATTCCAAAACTTGTTGTTGCATTAGCCTGAGGATCCATATCTACAACCAAAACAGTTTTACCCATTACAGCCAGTGAAGTTGCAGTATTTACAACAGTTGTTGTTTTTCCACAACCACCTTTCTGGTTCATTACAGCTATGACTTCACTCATTTAATTATTCTCCTTATCATCAGTTCAAAGGGTTTGAATCCTATCGTGACTTGAGCTTTGGTATAACTTATAAATTATACCTTATACCTCAAATGAAATAAGTTATAAGTTAAACATTATTAGAAATAACATCTAATTTATCAATTAAACATTCTAAGTTAAAAGAAATAACTTCTAACAAATAAGTTAAACATTATCAACTTCTAATTTATCAGTTAAACATTCTAAGTTAAAAGAAATAACTTCTAACAAATAAGTTAAACATTATCAACTTCTAATTTATCAGTTAAACGTTTTAAGTTAAAAGGAATAACTTTTAATAAATAAGTTATACCTTTTATCTTAAAAGTGATAAATTTTAAGTTATTTGGGACAAGTTAAAACGAATAACTTTTAACATATAAGTTATTATTGATAAGTTAAAAGGTCTAAGTTCTAACTCTTAAGTTATATTTTATAACTTCTACCTTATAAAGTATTTGTTTTCACAAATAAGTTAGTAGTTATAAGTAATAAGTTATAATAAAAAAGAGATAATTATAAGTTATAAGTGATAAGTTATAACAAAAAAATAAATAAAAAAAATAAGAAAAAAATTAATAATTATTTTGCATTTTGCATTGTACCTTCAAAATAAGAAGCATATCCTTTTAAATCAAGCATTCCATGACCTGAGAAATTAAATACAATGGTTTTTTCTTCACCAGTTTGTTTACACTTCAAAGCCTCATCAATAGCAACTTTAATAGCATGAGTAGTCTCTGGTGCAGGAACAATTCCTTCATTACGAGCAAATGTAATACCTGCATTAAAAACATCCCTCTGATGAACAGAAGTAGGAGTAATGAAACCTTCTTTCCTTAAAAGAGAAACAATAGGCGACATTCCATGGTATCTTAATCCTCCAGCATGAACAGAAGGAGCAACAAAGTCGTGACCTAAGGTAAACATTTTAAGCATTGGAGTAAATCCATTAATATCACCAAAATCATATTCATAGGAACCTTCAGTTAATGTAGGACATGCACTTGGTTCAACAGCAATAAATTCTGTCTCTGAATTACCTGCAATCTTATCTTTAAGAAGTGGGAAAAATGATCCGGCTAAATTACTTCCGCCTCCGGCACAGGCAATCATGACATCAGGAGTTTCTTCAGCTTTTTCGAGCTGTAACTTTAATTCCTGACCAATAACAGTTTGATGTAGCATTACATGATTTAAAACACTGCCCAGAGAATATTTTACACCATCATTCTGTAATGCTTCTTCCATTGCTTCAGAAATAGCTACCCCTAATGAACCTGGGTGATCAGGATTATCTGATAATATTTTACGGCCGATTTCTGTATTTTGACTAGGAGAAGCAAAAACCTGACCGTCATAAATATTCATTATGTTTTTTCTGTCCGGTTTTTGATTGAATGAAACTTTAACCATATAAACAGTACAATCTAAATCCAGCATGTTACACGCAAGAGAAAGTGCAGTTCCCCATTGTCCTGCCCCAGTTTCAGTAGTTAATCTTTCAATTCCTTCTTTTTTTGCATAATATGCTTGAGGAATAGCTGAATTCAATTTATGAGAGCCTGTAGGTGAAGTGTCCTCCCTTTTATAATAGATTTTAGCAGGAGTATTTAAAAATTTTTCAAGCCTGGTAGCCCTAAATAGAGGAGACGGCCTTCCAATCTGCATGTAAAGTTCTCGAACATCATCCGGAATAGAAATATATCTATCGGCTGCAAATTCCTGTTCTAAAGCAGCTTTTGTAAATGCTTTTTCCAAATCCCCTATCTGATTTTTTCCTTCACTGTTCTTTGGTTCTGGAAGTGGATTAGGTAAATCCGCAAGGATATTATACCATTTTTTCGGCACTTCATCAGAATCTAACGTAATCTTATAATTCATGGTATAATATATTCATGAATGAACTATTTAAAACTTTGTTGTACAATAATGTACATTAATATATTAATAAAATAAAATCTAATATGAATAATCATGAGAATATTAGCAATAGATGTAGGAACAGGAACACAGGATATCATGATATATGATAGTCAAAGTGAACTGGAAAATTCAATTAAATTGGTGTTGCCTTCACCCCATATTTTTATCTCTCAGCAGATAAAAGAATGTGAAAATGATATTTATTTTACCGGAGAAATAATGGGCGGAGGTAAAATTAAACAAAGCCTGCAGCAGCATATGGAAAAAGGATATGAAGTTGTAATGGAAGAAATCCCTGCTAAAACAATAAGGGACAAAATATCCCAGGTGGAAAAAATAGGCATTAAAATAGCTGATGAAAATAAAAGCTACACTGATTATACAAAAATAACCTTGGGAGACATTAATATTAAAAAACTATCCAATTTTCTACTGGAATATGATTTAGAATTTGATTTTGATGAAATAGCTATTGCAGTGCAGGATCACGGTTACAATGAAAGCATGGGAGACAGAGATTTTAGATTTGAAAAGATAAGAGAAAAATTGAAAGAACCAATTAAGCCGGAAGAATTTTCATTTAAAGACAATGTTCCCCAATACTATACAAGAATGAAAGCTGTGGAAAGAAGTCTTAAAAAAGAAGGAATAGAGCAGGATCCATTATTGATGGATACAAAATTTGCTTCAATAGCTGGAATGTGTTATGATAAAATTTCAAAAGAATTAAATAGCTTTATTGTAATTGATATTGGAAACGGTCATACAACGGCAGCATCAATAGAGGAAGGAAAAATACAGGGAATTTTTGAACATCACACCTCATCATTAACAGCAGATAAACTGGAAAATTATATTAAACGATTAGCTGACGGAAGCCTAACAAACGATGAAATTTATAATGATTATGGCCATGGCGCTCATGTCTTAAATCCTATATCAGAAATTGAAAAAGTAATAGTCAGCGGTCCAAAACGGGAATTAATAGAAAAAACGAACTTTGACTGGCATCATGCATGTCCCGGAGGGGATGTAATGATGACCGGAACTGTAGGACTGATAAAAACATTCGAGGAAAAAAATGTATAATATGGATTCTCATATTCACAGCAGATATTCACCGGACTCCAAATCAAAATTGGAAGATATTATCAGAAGGGCAAAAGAGAGAAACATTGATATCATTGCAATAAGCGACCACAATACTGTTGAAGGCTCAAAATTAGCCCGTGAATTAACAAAAAACGATGATGAAATACTAGTTATTCCTTCAATAGAAATTTCTTCCATTAACGGACATATTTTAGGATTTGGATGTGAAGAAAACATTAAACGTGATTTGCCTGCAGATGAAACAATCGATTTAATCCATTCACAGGGAGGACTGGCAATTATTCCCCATCCCTACTGTTTTTATAGGCATGGATTATTATGCAAAGAAGATTACAAAAATTTAAAAATAGACGCCATAGAAACGAAAAATGCACGGTTTATAGCTGGATACTGCAATAGCAAAGCTAAAAAACTATCTGAAAATGAAAAATTACCCGGACTGGGAGCAAGCGATGCACACTACTACAAGTTCGTTGGAGACTGCTACTCAAAAATAGACTGTGAAAAAGATATCGATAGTGTTTTTAATGCGATTAAAAAGGATAAAATTGAAGTGCTTGGAAAAGGAACTTCAAACATAAAACTGTCAACATATCTTTTCAATTATAAGATTTTGAAAAATACTGACTAAAGAGCAGTTAAAATCCCTTTTCAAGTTTGATTTGAATAATGGAAACATTAGTTTTCTCATTATTATAATTTTCAACCTCTTCAGTTGAGATTTGAATATCTACAACATCAGCATCTTGAACAAAACTGTTTCTGACAATTTCAGCAGTGTCAACAGCACGACTAATAGCTTTGCCTCTGGCTTTAAGAGTCACACTATCAAATTCATTGAATTGAGTGACAACAGCAAGAACATAATTCATAACTGGTTTGTTACCTATAAAAATAACATTTTCTTCTTCCATGTTTACACCTATACATTCATTGGAATATTAATTTATATAAAATTTTACATTTATTGCCATTAGAATAATTATTACAAAAAATAAGAAAAATCTAAATAAAAATAAGAAAAATAAGCATTAAATTAGATACAAATCCAAGTATAATAGCTAATAATAAGGAAATATTTAATTTTTAAGATTTTTGAAACAATAATAATTTGTTGATGGAATCCAAAATAGCTAGAATACTGGCCATTACAATGTCATCATTGATAGCATGACCTGTGGATCTGTTGCCATTGCTGTCGGATGATATAACGAAAACATCTGCCAGTGCATCAGTACCTCCATTGATAGCATCAATACTGTATTCTTCAAGTTCAATTTCAATTGTATCCTGGATTAACAGGCGAATTGCATTTAAAGCAGCATCAACAGAACCGACACCGCTGTTGGAGGTTTTTTTAACAACACCATCAATTTCAAGTTCAACATTAGCTGTCGGTACAATATCATCATCGTAAAATAAATTTAAACCTATTAGTTTGATACGGGTTTCACGTGCCGAATTTAATTCTGTCCATGCAATAGCTTTTAAATCATCATCAGTAACACATTTACCCCTATCGCCTAAAGCTTTGATTTGACCGAATACCTTATCAAATTGGTTTTGATTCAAATCAATGTGAAATTCTGTAAGTTTAGATTTTAAAGCATTAGCACCCGTGTGTTTACCTAAATAGATTTTTCTTGAATGTCCAACAAATTCAGGAGAAATAGGTTCATAGGTTGATGAATTGTTTAAAATACCATGAACATGAATTCCTGATTCATGGGAAAAAGCATTATCCCCAACAATCGGCTTATTGACAGGCATTTTAACACCGGTTAATCTTCCAATAAGATCAGATAAGCTGTACAGCTGGGAAGTATTTATATTCAAATCAATTCCATATGCAGCATATAATGCAACAACAACTTCTTCAAGTGATGCATTGCCTGTGCGTTCACCCATACCATTTATTGTAACATGAGCCTGATTAGCACCGCATTCTATAGCAGTTAATGTGTTGGCAGTGGCAAGACCAAAATCATTATGAAAATGAACGCTGATTGGAGTTTTAAAATGACTTTTAATATCTGTTATTAATTCCCTTGTGAAAAGAGGTGTTAAAACACCTACAGTATCGGGAACATTTAGAAAATCGGCACCTGCAACAACAACATTTTCATAAACATCATATAGAAAATCCTTTTCAGTTCTGGTAGCATCTTCAGCTGAAAATTCAACGGCTAAACCATGATCTTTAGCATAATCTATAGATTCCATGGCTTTGTAAATAACAGACTCCTTTGACATTTTAAGCTTGTAGTCTCTATGGAGTGAAGAAGTACCGATAAACATGTGAATATACTCTAAATCAGCATCAAGAACCGCATCGATATCCTTTTTATTACAGCGGCCTAAACCGATAACAGTTGAATTTAAACCCAAACTTTTTATTTTTTTAGCAGATTCCGACTCGCCGGGAGACGAAGCTGGAAATCCAACTTCTATTTTGTCTACCCCTAAATTATCAAGTTTTGAGGCAATCTGAATCTTCTCATCAACAGTTAATGCAACACCCGGCGTCTGCTCACCATCTCTGAGAGTCGTGTCAAAAAGGTAAATCTCATCGGCAAGATTTAGCTTTTCATTTTTAAAAAATTCATTTTTTACACTATACATTAAGTAAATCCCCATTCATAGGTATAGTTAATAGTTATTGATAATAATTTAAATAAATATGCAAAAATCAGTGAAAATTTTAATGAAAAAAATCAAACAAATGTCTCATTGCAGAGAAAAAAAATCCCCACACCCAAGTTATAGTGTAGAGGGACTATATAAACAGTAATAACTTCACTATCACTGTTTAAAAATAAAAAATCAAAATTAATGCCTTTATTGTAGAGAAAAACCCTACACTATCGCAGTAGACATTAAAAACTAATAGACTTGCATCTTTATGGAGGTTTACTTTAAAAGTAACTCTCTCATACAACTCTTATCATTAAATGCTATATATAAATTTAACTATTTAAAAGTAGGTAACTAAACATTACCTCTCTCCTGGAAAAAGACCTCACGAAAACTCGGTTTTCAAAGCCTATCATTGAGTTATTCATATTTAATTACCTATTAAATAGAGGTGAAACTTTGAGCGATTATCTATTGATGTAGCCTTTTTGAAAAATTGTAGCCATAAAAACATAATATATAAATGTTTTGTCAATGATTAACCGGATTAACAGAAATCAGGCCGCTGTGGCAGATACAACTTCAGACAATGTGTAATCAATCGGCGGTATTTAACAGTTTATGATTCTTCATAGATACTATCAGACTTATATATCATCTAGCCAATCAAATTAAATTGCTATGAAATAATTAAACATTGTAAAGAAATTTGTTAGAGATATTATTATTTTTTAAATTAGATATGCAAAAATAGTGAATTTTTAGAATAATTAATTCTATCATCTCAAAATGGAAAAAAAACTTAGTCAAATAAAAAAAAAATTAATAAAAATTAGTCAAAAGACTAATTATTTTTTAATTTTACGAACAACAACAAAAGCAACAACTACAACAACAATCAAAATAGCTAATGCATAGTATAAAAATACTGAAAATGGAGATTCATATTTATCTATATTCAATGAGTATAAATATCCATCGTTGCCCGAAATAAATAAGGAATTACCATTTATTACAGGTGAAGATGTTATAGGAGAATTAAATAAAATGGCTCCAGGATTATAATCAAATTCCTTTAAACCTGAATATTTATTCAAAACATATGCATTACCGTCATTTGAAGTGAAAACAACAAGATTTTCCTTCAGTGCAGGAGTTGACTGTACAGGCTTGGATGTATGGTAGCTCCATTTATTGGTTCCGTCCCTGATATCCAGACAGGTTAAATTACCTTCATCAGAACCTATATAAACGTTATTATTGTATTCATCAATTGTCGGCGAACCTCTGACTTTGTCATTCAAGTCAACTTTCCATGACAGTGACCCATTTGATTCATTGATTGCATAAATGCTGCCGTCATCAGATCCGATAAATACCTTATCATCACCGTATGCTGGAGAAGAGTATATTGAATCACCGGTTGTGTACTCCCATTCAACTTCTTCTGAATTAATATCCACAGCATAAATTTTTGAATTGGATGAAGCGATATATAAAGTATCATTAACTACAATAGGAGAAGACTGCAGTTTACCGTCCAAATCAACATCAACTTCAACTTCACCTGTGTCATTGTTAAATCCGTATAAATGACCGTCATCACATCCAACATAGACAATACCATCATTTAAAAACGGAGTTGAAGAAATTGGACTTGAAGATGAATATTCCCATAACACCTTATGATTATTAATATCAATTGCCTTAAAAGAATCAGCACTACCTATATATAGTGTATCATTATGAACAATTGGGGAAGAATTAGTATCGGATTTTAAATCCAGCCCCCAGTTTTCACTACCATCTTCCATGTCTATTGATTTTAATTGACCGTTACTTGAAGCTAAGTATAGGTATTCATCGGAGACTGCAGGTGATGAAAAAATTGGCGAACCAAAATTAAATGTCCATAAATTTGTTACAAAATCCGACTGTTCATCAACGTAAGCCATATGAGTATAATTGCGACCAAAGGAATCCCAATTATTTCCAGCAATAGGACTTATACAAAACAAAACTACAATAAATATCAAAATAAATTTTTTATACATAAAAAACCACCTATATATCCCTATTGAATCTTTTAACACCAATTATAAAGAATAATAAAGTATAACCTACTAAAATAACTAAGTCCAACCACACATCACCCAATGTTTGACCTTTAAGCATTACAGCCCTCATAGCATCATTCAAATAAGTTAATGGGAAGAGATAAGCTATTTTCTGAAAAATCCATGGCATTGTTTCAATCGGATAGAATACACCTGAAACAAACATCATCGGCAGTGAAAAAGGCAATACAATTTGAGCATAGTCTTCCTGTGTCTGGGTTCTTGCAGATAACATAATACCAAAACCGACAAAACATAAAGCTCCAAAGACCAGAACAATAAACGTCTGCAGCAGCCCCCCCTTAATACTAACATTGAATAATAAAATAGCCATTATAATCAGTATTAAAGCTCTAACAAGTTCTATTAATAATTTTGAAGCTATTTTTCCACCAATTACAGTTGAAACTGATGTCGGAGTCATGAATAATCTTGCAAGTTCACCGGTTTCACGTTCTCCTGCAATAGTAGCGCCCATACCCATCATACAGCTCATCATAACAGTCATTCCTAAAACAGCAGGAACTAAAAAATCGATATATTTGATATTTCCGTAAATTCTATTGATATGCAACGAAATATCATCTTTAAAATTACTTAACTGATGAGATAAAGAAGGAGCAGCAGTGGAATTCTCACTAACAGCAGTAACAGAACCCGCTGCAACCATATTAGACAATTTAGAAAAAATAGCTTGAGTAGCAGAATCCAAAATCTGAGAAGCCATCTGGTCTGACGAATCCAGATATAGCGTAACGGCCTTCTGACTCGATGAATTCGTATCATCATAATCTTTCGGCATGATAATAGCTGCCTTGACTTCACCCGAGTCAACCATATTTTCAGCCTTATTCTGATCATCTATCACATCAACAACACGATAAGTGTCAGTTGTCTTAATTGTATCCAAAGTTAAATCAGTTAAATCACCATGTGACTGACTTACAACCACAATCGGCAAATCTGTCATTTCTCCACCCATTCCATAACCGAATAATAAAATCATTATTATTGGAAAAACCAGAATGGAAACCAAACGTGAAGGGTGCCTTTTAAGAGAAATTAATTCCTTTTTAATCATCCACCAAAATTTCTTAAGCTCTATCATTTTCATTCACCTCTGATGTTGATTTAATAAAAACATCTTCCAATGATGGTTCTTCAGTTGAAATTGATTTAATAACACCACCACAAGATAAAACAGTACTTAAAACATTAGAAACGGCATTATCATCAAAATAATCAATTCTTAAATTAATACGACCATTTCGAGCTATTTCAATGCTTTTAACAAATTCATTATTCTTCAAAGAATTTATTATATTTTCATTATTATCTTCAAGTAAAAAAGACAACTTTCTCAGCGATAAACTTTCAGTATCTTCCATGGTGGAAGTCTTAACCTCACTCTCAGCAGAAATCTGGTGAAGAGTCTCGGTTATTTCCTCTTTATTAGAATCCAAAAGAGAATCTTTAAGACCTTGAGGAGTATCATAAGCCACTAAATTGCCAGTATTGATGATTCCAACATTGTCACACAACATATCAACCTCATGCATATCATGGGAACATAAAATAATCGTACGACCGTCATCATTCAGTTCGCGAATCAAATCCCATAATACTCTCTTGGTAGTTGGATCAAGGCCAATGGTAGGCTCATCCAAAAATAAAATTTTAGGCTTGTGAACCAGACTGGCAACAAGAGAAGCCTTCTGCTTTTGACCACCAGACAATTGGGAAATTCGTTTGTCTCTAGCATATTTAATATCAACAAGTTCCATTAAATCCTCTATTCGAGAATCACGTTCATTAGGATTGATTCCATAATAATCTGCACAAAGCTGAGAATTCTCCATAACAGTTAAATCCTTATACAAACTAACCTGCTGAGGTACCATGCCCAGAAGCCGTCTGACTTCATCAGGATTATCCCTAACATTATAACCACCAACAATAGCTTCACCGGATGTAGGCTGTATCAGACAAGTAAGCATCTTGATAGTAGTTGTTTTACCTGCTCCATTCGGTCCAAGCATTCCAAAAATAGTTTTATCAGGAATTTCAAGATTAAGGGAATTAACTGCAGTGAAAGTATTATAAACCTTAGTGAGATTATGAGTCTCAATTGCATTCATCTAAATTCACCTGTTTAATTTTTCTACCGGTCATATCTTCAATGAAATCTAACCATTTCGAATTTTGTAAAACTCCATTCATACCACTCTTGATGTGGGAAAGTACAAATTCACCATCATCTGTTATTGAATAGTATTTGACCCTTTTATTGTTAACAATCTGCCATTCGCCAATGATAAGACCTTCCTGTTCCATCCTCCTCAAAATAGGATAGACCTTAGATGATGTTGATTTAAATTCACAAATATCAGAATCAAAAAACTCATCTAATTCCTTCATAATTCCATATCCATGAATTGATTGCTTAGATATAATCCACAATATGAGATTATGAGTAATGCCGTTAGAAAAATACTTAAAAATTTTTTTATAAATTTCATCCGATTCTTTCATAAGCAATCACATATATAAAATTCTGACATATGTCAACATTTATAATATACGACAAAGCAATATATAAATATGAAAGTCGGATTCACTACACTGTCAATGTTTATGGACGATAATACTGAAATAATAAAAAAAGCTCACGAACATAACTTTGATATGATAGAAATACTGGGAGAATCACCGTTTTTTAAAAAAGAAAACACATTAGCATTTAAAGACTGCGGATTAGAAGTATTAATGCATGCCCCAACTGTAGATATTAACATAGCAAGCCTGAATGAAGGAATAAAAAATGAAAGTGTAAAACAAATGAAGGAATGCATTGATTATGGTGAAAAAATCAATGCAAATGCAATAACACTGCATGCAGGTAAAATCGGCAGAAATGATCCATTATTAAGAAAGCACGCTTTAGAACTGGCTTGCCAAAGCATATCCGAGCTTGTAGATTATGCAGAAAATGTGATAATATCCGTTGAAAACATGCCTGTAAGACAGTCATTTCTTGCCAATACACTTGAAGAACTTGAAATGATAAAAAATGAATGCGAATGTGGAATCACAATAGACATAGGCCATGGAAATACCACAGAAAACACTGAAGAATTATTAAACCTGAAAAACATTACTTACTGTCACTTGAATGATAATGACGGAAAAAAAGACCAGCACCTCAGTTTAGGTGAAGGAACAGTTGATTTAAACTTGCTTAATAAAATTGAAAAGGGAATTATAGAATTGAATAACTTTGAAAATGTTTTAAAAAGCAGAGAAATAATTGAAAAAATGATCAAATGATTGAAACTGCTTTCAGGTAAATTCCCTACTTAATCAGATGAGGTACATAACTCTTGATTTAATTAAAAATCAATGTTACACACCTGGGAAATTTCTTCAATTGTAAAATCCGTTTTATTCATTAGTTTCGGCGAGACTTCTTCAACCTGTTCTATTGTTAACACACTGACATCTGCCTGTTTAAAAGCAAGTATGTCATTAAGACCATCCCCAACCATCATAACCTTGTATCCATTATTTTGCAGATTTTTAACGATTTTACATTTTCCACTGGTTGAAACACTTCCATGAGCATTATCTTTTTTAACGTTTAACATGTCAGCCAGTTTATTAATAGCTCCTTTTCTGTCTCCTGACGCTAAAACAATTTCATATCCACAGGATTTTAATTTTTCGATGGTATCAGCCACACCGTCAAACAGCTTGCCTGCAGATGTTATTGTATAGGATATGATTCCAACATCCATATCCATTATAACAGCAGATCCGTTACATAATTCCATATGTGGAACTTTTTCTTTTAAGATAGGAAATCCGTCGGTTATATCTGATATGACAGCTGACTTTTCATTTAACAATATTTCCTTAACATCATTTTTTGTAGTTTTAAAATTAGTGAAGCTAATATCAAAATCTATGTTATATTCCCTAATTACATCAGAAATTAAGGTATTGGGATTTAAAGTCAAAAGTTTATTTGTATCATATTGAAGTACAACCAATGCAAGTGAATCCCTTTGATCAATTAAATCCAGAGAATTGATATCAGTGAATAATTTACCTGAAATAACATCTTTAATAACCCTGTATCTTTCAATCAGTGTTCCTGAACTGTCAAAAACTATAGCTTTTTTCATATTCATATTTAAGTTGTTAATTAAATTTATAAGTTATACTTATAAGTTATAAGTTATAAGATAGTGGAGTCATAAGTTAAAATAAATCACATCAGGGAAATAAGTTATAATGATTTTACAGGTTCTAAAAAAAACAATTTATATAAGTATTGAAAAATAGAATATTCTTATTATATTTATTTTAGGTGTTTTAATGAAAGTTATCGAAAAAGTAAATTCCATAAAGAATGGAGAATTAACAGCTAAAGAGAATGTTGAGAAATTCCTCAAAGTTATTAAAGAAAAAAATGACTCCATTAATGCTTTTATTGAATTAAATGAAGAAAATGCATTAAAACAGGCTGAAGCTATAGATGCAAAAATAGCTAATGGAGAAGAAGTTGGAAAACTGGCAGGTTTAGTATTTGGTATAAAAGCAAATATTAATGTGGAAGATATAATTATTTCAGCAGCCTCAAAAACTCTAGAAAATTATTATGGAAGTTATAATGCAACAGTGGTAGATAAAGTACTGGCAGAAGATGGAATAATAATAGGTATTACAAATATGGATGAATTTGCAGCAGGCAGTTCAACCGAAACATCATATTATGGTCCAACACAGAATCCGAAAGCATTAGGAAGAATTCCAGGAGGTTCATCCGGTGGAAGTGCAGCAGCGGTTGCAGGTGAAATGTGTGATATTGCCCTCGGTTCAGATACAGGAGGTTCTATCAGAAATCCTGCTTCACATTGTGGTGTTATTGGATTTAAACCAACATACGGTGCAGTTTCAAGACAGGGATTGCTTGACCTGTCAATGAGTTTAGACCAAATCGGTCCGTTTTCAGAAGATATGAGTGGTATTGCACTTGCATTAAATACTATCGTTGACTATGATGAAACTGAATGTACAACATTGGACTGGGACAAACCTGATTTCACAGCAAATCTTGAAGAAAAATCCCTTGAAGGTATGAAAATAGCTGTATGTAAAGATTTTATTGATGCAACAGATGATGAAATAAATAAAACTGTTAATAAAGCTATTAATAAATTGGTTGATGCCGGTGCTGAGCTTGTTGAAGTATCCTTTAATCATATCGACTTATGTTTACCTACATACTACCTAATCAATTACGTTGAATTTTTCTCAGCAACAAGAAAATATGACGGAAGGGATTACGGTTACAGAATAGAAGATGTCTGCGGTGAAGAAGTTTTAAGAAGAATTAAAATCGGTTCACATATTGCGCAGGCAGAGTTCAGTGGTAAGTACTATCAAAAAGCACTTCAGGCAAGGTCACTTATTCGCAGTGAAATTGACAAAATGCTTGAAAATGTCGATTTGATTGTAGGACCTACTGTTCCTAAACTTCCGCACGAAATAGGTGAAAAACTGGATCCGATGGAAATGTATGCATATGATGTATTAACCGTTATCGCAAATCTTGCAGGTATTCCGGCAGGAAGCATTCCGGCAGGTAAAGTTAATGATATTCCAGTTGGACTTCAGATACAGGCAAAACCTTTAGATGATGATAAAATCATAAAAGCTATGAGCGTATTTGAAAATATTAGTGAATAAAAAACTAGACAGTAGTATATGAATTTCTACAATAGAAAATCATATATTATTTTTATATTTAAGAATTGTCAAAGAAACCATCTTCATTTATACATGGTAAGGATTAGAATCTTCAATAGATTTTACGGTGATAGCAAAATTCTATGAATAAAAAATTTTACACTTGAAATACATGTCTAAAACAAAAATGGAAATGAGGTAAACTATGACTAAAATTGGACTTGCCTATGTAAAAGGTTCTGTTCCAGGATTTGAACACTTTGGAAATTTACCAACAGATATCGTTAAAGAAAACGGATTGGTTAATGGTAATAAAGCATCAGAAGAATTGGATGCACTTATAATTCCGGGCGGAACTTTAATCGAATCAAATGACATTAACATGGGTTTAAACACAGAAATAAAAAAGATGGCAAAGGATAATAAGCCGATAATTGGAATATGTGCAGGTTTTCAGCTGCTGTCAAATCAGATAGATATTGGTCGTAAATCTGAAGTTCCAATAATAAAAAAAGGTTTGGAACTGATAGATGTTGAATTTTCACCATTAATAACCAGCGATAAAGTAAAGGCAAAAGTAATAGACAATTCATTCATAACAAAAAATCAAAATGAAGACATAACTGGTTTTCATACCCATACTTACGGAAAAGTAACAGGGGATGCAAAGAAATTATTCTACTCGAAAGTCCAGAGAATGAATTATAAAAATACCAATGAAGAAAATGAATACAATATATTATCCGGAGCATGCAATGATGATGGAAATGTAATCGGAACAATGATTCATAATATACTTGATGAAAATCCTGTAATAAAACAGAATTTAATAGATCGAATAGATGCAAAAGATATTGATGAAATATACAATAGAAACAGAGAAGTTAAAAAGTATATTAGAAGCGAGGTCGGAATAAATACTAATATGAAAATACCTCAAATCAAGGGGAACGACAAACCTAAATTCCTGATGATAGGAAGTAACGGCTCGGATTCAGGAAAAACATTCATATTAACCGGATTAGCTGGAGCACTAACAAAAAGAGGATATAAAGTAGGACTTTTAAAAGTAGGTCCTGATGTCCGTGATATAATTCCCGGATTATACTTGACAAAAGGACTGATGGAAGAATATGCTTCAGTAAAGATCGGACACCTGGGATGGAATGATATTGAATCTACAATAGATAAACTGAATGCATCAGACTATGATATTGTTTTGATTGAAGGAGTGATGAGTGTATTTACAGGACTTTTAAACGAAAAAGTACCTTTTTCAGCAGCTGAAATTGCAGCATCATCAAATATTCCAATGCTTTTGTTATCAGGAGTAAATAAAGGAGGAATAGAATCCGCAGCTATTGATTTGGTTGCACATGCAAATATGCTGGAAAAATTCAATATTGATGTAAAGGGAATTCTACTGAATAAAGTATACAATAAAAATATATTCGACAATATAATTCCATATGTCAAAAACAATACCAATGTAGAGAAAGTGCTGAAAGTAGAAAAATTAAATCTGAAAAAAAGAGGTTTTACACCTGAAATTGAAATAAGATATGATTTATTCACAAAAGAAGCACTTAATCTGGTTGAAAAATCATTGAATATTGATGATATAATAGATATGACAGAAGAAGTAAAATTCAATCGTATGTTAAACTTTGATGAAATAAAAGAAAAGGTGATATAATGGCACTTAATTTAAGCCCGGAACAAGGAGTTAAACTTACAAAAAAAGATCGTGGAGTAGTTGCCCGTAAAATAAAACATGGATGGAAAGCAAACTGTCTGATTCCTGATTACGTATTTGACGAAAATGGAGATATTCAAATTAATTCAGATAAAAACAGACGGGTAGTTAAAATTGTCAAAATATTGGATGACGGAATCCATATTGAAAATGCTTTAAAAAGTAAAACCCTTAGAATTACATGGGATAAAATCTCCGGAGTAGAACCAACCAAAGAAGTACGTGACGGGTTAAAAATAGGAATGCATGACGGTAAATATGTTGCATTCAGCGTTTACAACTCATACAAAATACAGCAGATAACAGAATACATTTTCAACTATATACAGAACAAAAGAATGGACAATACAAATATGTATAATTAATCTACAATAGATTTTTTTAACAGATACTTGTAGACAAAAAAGGTTCATCTTATGGTCAAGTAGAAAAAAATATTTAGAATTCATCTAAATATTTTTTAATAATATCATTTCCTCTAAGTAAAACAAGGTCATGCTTTCGGGCATATTCCTCAGCATCATCAAATGAAGTTGCCTGACCTGTTTCGCCGTCCATCATCTCACAAACAACACAGACAGGAGTGACACCAGCCATTTCACACATGGCAAGTCCGATTTCTGTATGACCCCTTCTGTTTTTGACAGTATCAACAGCACCTCTTAAAAGACAAACGTGACCAGGTGACCTGAAAGTTTTACCAAATTCATCAAATCTTTCATCTCTGAATAATTTAGCCATTTCACTTATAGTCATTGCCCTGTCATGGTCTGTTACACCAGTGAATGAGTTTCTATGATTAACCCAAATTGAAAATGAGGATCTTTCATCATATGGGATATCATTAGGTGCAAGTTCAGCTAAGTCAGGAAATTTTTCACATGCAGCTTCCATAATTTCTGTCATAAAAGGCAAATTAATCTTATCACAGAATTTGGAACTGATACAATTACAAATTAATCCTCCAGCATCATTTCTCATAGTAGCTATTGACTGAGGAGTTACAAATTCGGAAGCGATAATCATATCAATTTCCCCTTCCCTGTCATCATTGTCGTAGACCAAAATAAACTTACCTTGCCTTAAAGCTTCAAAACCTTTTTCCAAATCTGATTTTTGATTCATAGTAATATCTCCTTATATACTAGAACCAGGGCATAAAAAAATAATCTAATTATTCTCTTCCATCCGGACTGTCACCGTCGGTTTTGGAATCTCACCAAATCAACACCATTGTGCTCGTGGACTTATATTAAAATCACCACCGGTGGAGAATTTCACTCCGCCCTGAGAACATATAACTAGAATTTATTGACTTATATAAATATACTTTATGGTGGGAAAAAAAAATAATCTAAAATTCTACCAAAACAGTATCACCGTCATTGAGATTTAAATAATCTCTTAGTTTCATTTCAGCTATAAATTCTAAATAATTATCAGAATGCTGTGATTTAGCAGGAAATACAATAGCACCATTTATTTCATCATTTAAAATAGCATGTATATATTTAACAGCTCCAAAATCATTATCTGGTTTAATGATGTCAGTGCAGTCTTCTTTAATCCTGTTGATCCTGTCTAAATAATCATCCTCGATTACAATATTCAAAGTTCCGGGGTATGGCATAAAACCGCATCTTTTCAAAAAATTATCCTTGTAAAAATCCTGAGATAAAAAGAATGAAGCTTTACCTAAACCGGATGTCACTTTTCCACTAAGTTTCATTTATCAACCTCTCAATAATTGTATATAATTTAACATATTTATATTAACCATCAAACTAAAAATAATAATGATTGAATTACAAAGGGTATTAAAAATGGAAGTTAAGGAAATTTCAACTGATGTATTAATTGTAGGGTCAGGTGGAGCAGGTTCAAGAGCAGCCATTGAAGTTGACAATAATGGATTAAAAGCAACAATAGTATCAAAAGGCTTGTCCTTTAGATCAGGTTGTACCGGAATGGCTGAAGGAGGATATAATGCTGTTTTTAAAGCAGTAGATGAAGAAGATTCGATAGAAACACATATTAACGATACTTTAAAAGGAGGCAGTTATCTTAATGACAAAGAATTGGTTGAAATTCTGGTAAACGAATCACCAAAAAGATTAATAGACTTGGAAAACTACGGAGCACTATTTGATCGCCAGGAAAATGGTGAAATTGCACAAAGAGCTTTTGGTGGTCAGACTTATAGAAGAACTTGTTTTCAGGGAGACCGTACGGGGGCTGAGCTTTTAAATGCTCTTAAAGAAGAAATTATAAAAAGAGATATTGAATGTATTGAAGAAGTGATGATAACCTCATTAATACAGGATGGCCTTCAAGTAATCGGTGCAACAGGATTTGATTTGAAGGATTCAAGTTTAATTTATTTTAAGGCAAAAGCCGTCATATTAGCCAGTGGCGGAGCCGGTCAGTTATACCCTGTAACATCAAATACTTTCCAAAAAAATGGTGACGGATTTGCAATAGCTTATAGGGCAGGTGCAAATCTTGTTGACATGGAACAGGTTCAATTCCACCCGACAGGAATGGTAAAACCTGAATCCAAAAAAGGGGTTCTTGTAACAGAAGCAGTCAGAGGAGAAGGTGGAATTCTGCTGAATAAAGATGGTGAACGCTTCATGAAAAAATATTCACCTGAAAAAATGGAATTGTCAACACGTGATGTTGTAGCCAGATCAATTTATCAGGAAATTCTTGAAGGAAGAGGGAGTGAAAACGGTGGAGTTTATCTTGATATATCACACATTGATGATGATATTATCAATGAAAAACTGGAAACAATGGTTTTGCAGTTCGAAAATGTTGGTGTTGACATTAAAAATGAGGCAATAGAAGTTGCTCCAACAGCACATCACTTTATGGGTGGAATTAAAATAAATTCTGATGCATCAACCTCACTTCCAAATTTATTTGCATGCGGTGAAGTATGTGGTGGAGTCCATGGAGCAAACCGTTTAGGTGGAAACGCTTTGGCCGATACACAGGTATATGGAAAAATTGCAGGTGAAACAGCATCAAAAATAGCTAAAAATACTGAACACAAAACAAACAATGAAATGTTTAATAAGGAAAAAGAAAGAATCGAAAATCTAATTAAGCCGGGAACAATAAAAGCTTTGGAATTTAAGGAAAATATTAAACAGTTAATGTGGGAAAAAGTAGCTATTATTCGTGAAGAAAAAGTGCTGAATGAAGCTTTAAAAGAACTTTATGAAATGCAGAAAGACCTGGATAAATTGGATGTTGATTATAAAAAACAATACAATAGTGAATTATTAACAGCTCTTGAAGTAATTAATATGGTTGAAATCTGTATTTTAATTGTTAAATCAGCAATACTTCGTCGTGAAAGTAGAGGAGCCCATTATAGAAGCGATTTTCCTGAAAGCACTGATTCATGGAAACGCAGCATTATATTAAATAAAAATAAAATAAAATTTGAAGATAGATAATTTTCAAAAATTAAATGAAAGAAGATTAAAGAGCATTTTTAAGCTCTTTTATAGCTTCTCTTGCTTTTTCATAAATTTCTTCTTCATCCAATGTGATTAATTTTCTATTTTCCATTAATATTTGACCATTACATATTGTTGTATCCACATTGGAACCGTTGGCAGAATATATAATATTTGAACTTAAGTTTGAACTGTCAGGAACCATATTTGCATTGTTAGTATCAATTAAAATTAAATCGGCTTTTTTACCGACTTCGATAGTTCCAATTTCATCATCCAAAGCTAATGCCTGTGCACCATTAATAGTTCCCATTTTTAATGCTTCATCTGAAGTAACTGCCTTAGGATCGAGAGTTGAAACCTTTTGAAGCAGACTTGCTGTTTTCAGTTCCTCAATCAAGTCGAGGTTATTGTTTGATGATGCTCCGTCAGTTCCTATCGCAACACATATATCATTTTCCAGTAATTTTGAAACCGGTGCAATTCCTGAAGCTAATTTCATGTTACTGCATGGATTATGGGATATCTTAACATTATTCTTTTTGATAATTTCTATTTCATTATCATTCAACCATACACTGTGAGCACATACAACATCCGGTCCTAAAAATCCTATTGAATCCAAATATTCAAATGGTCTTAGTCCTTTTTGTGATGTAACATCTTCTATTTCCTTTTGAGTTTCACTTACATGAATATGAATTCCGATATTGCACTCATCAGCAAGTTTTCTAACTTCTTTTAATAATTCTTCAGATGCAGTATATGGAGAATGAGGTCCGAAAAATACATTAATTCTTCCGTCAGCAGCATTATTACAGTTCTGAAGTAATTTTAGATTTTCTTCAATTTCAGATTTTCTTCTTTCTTCGTCACCAAAATCAATCATTCCGTATGAAAGTACTGCTCTTAGTCCTGATTCATCAACAGCCCTTGCAACATCTTCCATGTAAAAATACATGTCTGAAAATGTTGTTGTTCCGGATTTTATTAATTCAATGGCACCAAGCAGAGCACCAATATAACAATAATCTCCATTCAAATTTGCTTCGACAGGCCATATATTATCATTCAGCCATTCATCCAAACTTAAATCATCAGCCAATCCTCTGAATAATGTCATTGATAAATGGGTGTGAGTGTTTACAAGACCTGGTAACAGAATTTTTCCTGCTGCATCAATTATTTTATCGGCATTTTCATGAATTATTTCTTCAGATATTTCTGCAATTTTATCATTTTTTATTAAAATATCCCGTTTTTCATCAGTAAAATCATTATCAGGATTTAAAATTAAAGCATTTTTAATCAAAATAAGATTATCTGGCATTATAACACCTTTAAAAAAAAGTAATTAAACTTAATTTATAAGTTTAATTCATCAACAGCTAACTTAATATCTTCAGCTTTGACAGTTTTACGTTTAGCTAACTTAGCAGCATCATTTGCTTTAATAGATATTTTACGTGCAATTTCTTCTAATGAATTAGCTAATTCAACTTTAGCATCTTCACTTATTCTTTCTACACCAGAATCTTTCATAATTCTAGCAATAGGAGCTTTTGGGATTTCGGACATATTATCACCTCATCAA
The DNA here is from genome assembly GCA_902796575.1 of uncultured Methanobrevibacter sp. Taxonomy (GTDB): domain Archaea; phylum Methanobacteriota; class Methanobacteria; order Methanobacteriales; family Methanobacteriaceae; genus Methanocatella. The sequence goes on from CADBPS010000041.1 coordinate 44,102, forward strand.
ATTGAATAAAAAATAACTTATGATAAAATCATTCTGAACGTTAATTTAACAGTTTCAATGCTGTTCAGGTAATCGTATACAATTATCAGTTAAATCAAGTGCAAAACAATTAAAATATAAAATAAATCATAAGTTATCTAATCATATGTTAATTATTCTTATTTAAAGATTGGTATTTTTAATGATATGTTAAAAGTAAATTATTAATTGAAGTAATACCAAAAAATAGAATTGGTGTCGAAATGAAATTGAAAATTGCAATCCCGTCAAAAGGAAGAATAAGTAATCCTTCAATTGAAATCCTAAAAAAAGCAGGGTTAGGTCTTAGAGATAATAATAACAGACAGCTGATTTCAAAAACATATAACGATAACATTGATATTATGTTTGCAAGAGCTTCAGACATACCGGAATTTGTATCTGATGGAATTGTTGATATGGGAATTACAGGTATTGACCTGATTAAAGAAAGTAACAGTGATGTTGTAGAATTACTGGATTTAAATTTTGGAAAAACCAAACTCGTTTTAGCTTCACCTGAAGAATCAGAAATAAATTCTATAGAAGATTTAACGTCTGAAATGATAATAGCTACTGAATTTCCAAATTTAACAAAAAACTATTTGAAAGAACATAATTTAGAACCAAAAATTGTTAAATTAAGTGGATCAACAGAGATTGCACCTTTTATTGGTGTTTCTGATTTGATTGCTGATTTAACAAGTACTGGAACTACCCTGAAAATGAACCACTTAAAAATAATTGAAACAATATTGGAAAGCAGTATTGTATTAATCACCAATGAAGAATCTAATAAAAATAAAAAAACTTTAATTGAAGCTGTTAGCAGAAGCATTAAGGGAGTAATTGATGCTTTTGGAAAAAAACTTATAATGATGAATGTTAAAGTCGAAGATTTAGAAGAGGTAGAAAAACTGATGCCTTCAATGGATGGACCAACAATATCAGAAGTATTGTCAAATGAAAAAACTGTTGCAATTCAGGCAGTGGTTGATGAAAATCAGGTTTTTGAACTTGTAAATGATTTGAGAAATGCAGGAGCTAAAGACATTCTTGTAGTTCCAATTGAAAGAATAATTTAAAAAGCTAAATGGCACAGGTGATTAAAATTTTCAAGTTAAAAAATATAATCTCAATAAAAGACTTTGAAAGAGAAGATATTGATTATATTCTGGACGAAGCTTCAAAATTAGAGAATATTGCTCTATCTAAGGAAATTTCAGAAGAATTAAAAGGAAAAATATTAGGAATGATGTTTTTTGAACCATCTACAAGAACAAGATTATCATTTGAAACAGCAATGAAGCGTTTAAGCGGTAAATGCATTGGTTTTGAGGACAGTGTCTCTTCAAGTGTATCAAAAGGTGAAAGTATTGCTGATACGGCGAAAATGTTTGAAGGATATAGTGATGCATTAGTGATAAGACATGAATTGGAAGGTGTATCAAAATTTATATCAGATATAGTTAATGTTCCTGTTATTAATGCCGGTGATGGAGCTGGTCAGCATCCAACTCAAACATTACTTGATTTATACACTATAAAAAAAGAATTAAAATCTATTGATAATATTAAAATTGCATTAATAGGAGATTTAAAATTTGGACGTACAGTACATTCCCTGGCAAATGCCCTGACATTATATGACAATATTGAACTTTATCTGGTTTCACCTCCTGAATTAAAGATGCCACAGGAAATACTTCATGATCTGGATAAAAAAGAAATGTCATATACTGAAGTTTCAAATATTAATGAAATAATCGATAAGGTTGATGTATTATATGTTACCCGAATTCAAAAAGAACGCTTTGGAGATATTAATGATTATTTAAAAATAAAAGGAGCATATGTTATTAATAAAAAAATGCTGGAAGGTAGGAAATTGATAGTAATGCACCCACTGCCTAGAATTGATGAAATAGATACCGATGTCGATGACACAAAATACAACAAATATTTCACTCAGGCAGCCAATGCAGTACCTGTCAGAATGGCTATCTTAAAAACATTAATTAACAATAATCCTAAATAGACTGCAGGAGTGTTGATTCCAATAAATCTTCATCACATTGCAGTTTGATTATATTGGTTCTTCCTTTTCCGCGTCCGCGTGAAATTGTGTTTGTTGAAATTATTCCAAGCAGTTCCAAATCATTAATGAAATCAAAAATACGCCTGTATGTGACAGCATCTTTTTTGGATACATCTGTGTATGCTTCATAAAGTTTACCGGAAGTTATTTCTTCTTTTTTATTTGTTAAATTTAAAATAGCTTCAAGAAGCCTTAACTGTTGAATCGGCAGAGATTTAATAACATCAACAAATTTATTGTGTTCTATTCTGTCTTTTGCCAATCTTACATGTTCACTTTTTAAAGTTTCTGAACCTTGCTCTTCGGCAATATCTCCTGATGTTCGCAGTAAATCAAGTGCAAATCTGGCATCTCCTTCTTCTTTAGCAGCCATTGCAGAACATAATGGTATTACATCACTTTCAACTACACCTTCATTAAAAGCCAGTTTTGCCCTTTCATTTAAAATATCAGTTAACTGGTTTGCACCATAGGGTGGAAATACTATTTCCTTATCATTCAGGCTGCTTGTAACTCTGGATTTAATCAATGCTTTAAAATCCAGGAAATTACTGATTGATAAGACAGATACATTATCAGTTCTTGTTAAAGTATATAAAATTCCATCTCCATCTTTATTAAGCAATATATCAATCTCATCTAAAATTACGATTAAAATCAATTTTTTTCCATGGATGTTAGTTCTGAAAATGTCTCTGAATGTATTTATAACTTCAGCTTTGGTCCAGCCTCTATATGGAACATCACGGCCTAATTTCTGACATAAATGAGCAATAACCTGATATTCTGTTGAATAATCTGTGCATCTGACATATTCTATTTTGATAAAAACATTCTGATCAGCTGAATATTCAAGAAGCTGTGATCTGGCAAATTTTGCAGAAGCAGTCTTTCCTGTACCAGTTTTTCCATAAATAGTTATGTTTGAAGGAGTAACATCGTTCAATGCATCAACCCAATATCTAGCTATTTGAGTAACCTGATCTTCTCTATGTAATAGTCTTTTTGGCAAAAATAAATGTTTTAAAGAATTTTTATCCTTAAATATAAAATTATTTTTTTGTACTGTTTCAAAAATATTAATTTCCCCGTCCTTAGTCATACTGCCACCATCTGCTACAAGTAGTATTTCAAGTGTTAATATATTATTTGTAATTTTAAATAAAGTTTTTCATTAAAAGTAAAATAATTAAAAAAAGTTTATAATAAAAAATAAGAAATTAAAATCATTATTTAAGATTAATTAAAAAATAAAATAAAATTATTAGGAATATAAACATAAAACAATATTAATATTAAAAATTAATGATTTTAGATTAAATTAAAAAAGAAATGCAAAAAGAGAGAGAGGTGTATTTCAAGTGTATTGAAAAATTTCAAGGGAAAGTAAAATCAAGACAACAATTTCAAGTGTAACTTTAAAAAAAATTCTGATTAAAAAGTGTTAAAACAAAAATAAAGAAATTAGAATCATTTAAAATGAATTTTAAAGATGAAAAAAATAGATGGTTTTCAAGTGTATTTTACAGTTGAAATATACCTCTTCGTTCAGAATATATCTCCGTAAGTGTTACACTTGAAATGGACCTCTGTCTCTCTTAGATGAACATTGAATTTTCATTGGATGGAGTTGGAGTAGGGCTTGGAACACCAAATGTTTTCTCAATTAACCATACACATTGTAATTTTGATTTAAATACTTTTTTAAGAGATAAAAATAGATTATTTTTACTAATACCATCACTGAAAATTTGATCAGTAATTACAAATTGTTGTAATAAATTATTTTCATTGTTAATTGCTAACTGACAGTCAACTAAAAATTTATTGATTTCCATATTAACATCTAAAATAAATTCATGTCTTTTGCTGAGGTCTGCTTTACTCATTAATTCCAAATGCTGAGGGGAAACCTGTGTTGCACATGCAATGATAATAAAGTCTTTGCCGATTGGTTTAACAATATCCATTATATTATCCTTTGGAAACTCAACAATAAAATGAAAATCAGCGTCGTTATCAGGTTTTATTTCTCTAAATATTCCTTCATCAACAATCCAGTTTTTAACATCTTCTTCACGTATCATATTATCACATTTACAATTTTATTATAACAATAAATATTTATTTTTTAAATTTAAATAATATTTATTATGTTAGAAGTTTATTTATTTACATTATTAATACTTATTATCAGTTTAATAATTGATTTATTATATGGTGAACTTCCAACAAGAATACATCCTGTTGTGATAATTGGACGTTTTATTGATTTTTTTAAAAAGATTTTCATTAAAATGAATAACAGATGGTCAGGTCTTTTTGTAACATTGTCTGTAATAGTCGTATGCTCTTTAATACTGATAATTTTACTTAAAATTGCATCATTAAATGATTATGTAAATATAATATTTTCATCGATAGTACTGTCCTCTACATTTTCTGTTAAGATGCTTCTTTCAACAGCTAATGATATTAAAAATGATTTGAATGAAGATATTGAAAAGGCAAAACAGTCTGTTTCATATTTGGTCAGCCGGAACACTGATGAACTTGATGAGAAATTTATCATATCAGCTGCAATTGAAAGCATGACAGAAAATATCACTGATTCTTATATAGCTCCAATATTTTATTTCATGATTATATCAATTTTACTTATTATTTTTAGATCAAATAATTATTTTATAATAATTTTGATTCCATTTATATATAGAATTTCAAATACACTTGATGCAATGCTGGGATACAAAACAGATGAGCTGATAAACATAGGTTTTGTTCCGGCAAAACTTGATGATATTTTAAATTTTATACCCTCAAGAATTTCAAGTGTATTTGTTATACTCTCAGCTTTTATATTGAGATATGATGGAAAAAATGCTTATGAAATCACTAAACGTGATGCAAGAAAATGTCCAAGTCCAAATTCGGGTTATACAATGGCACCAACAGCAGGAGCTTTAAACATACAATTAATAAAAAAAGACACATATATTTTAGGTGATAATACAGTTGAAATTAATGTTAATCATATTTCAGATGCAATAAAATTAGCATCACTTTCAATGGCATTATTTACGATATTTATAATTTCATTAATATCAATATTCAATATGATGATATGAAATTAGCATAAAATATATTTAATATCTCACAAATACTCTCTTTCAATCTTTTTTGAACAAAATAATAATTTTAATATAATAAAACATATAAAAGTATTAAATAATTGAGAACTTAATTAATGTGATTATTATGGCCAAAAAATTAATATTTTTTTTAATCCTCTCATTAACTCTTATTTTAATGATAAGTGGTGTTAGTGCAGGTTTTTTTGATTTTTTACAATCATCTGAAAATACAGACAATGATTTAACGGTTGGTTTTAACAGTGCATTTCCACCATTTGGATATGAAGATGCTGATGGGAATTATACTGGTTTTGACATTGAATTAGCTGAAGAAGTTTGCAGGAGAAATAATTGGACTTTAAAAACACAGCCAATTATAGATTGGAATACAAAACAGATGGAATTGGAAAGCGGTGAAATTGACTGTATATGGAGCGAATTCACCATTAACGGAAGGGAAGATGACTATACTTGGTCTGAACCTTATTTCAATAATTCTAAAAAAATCATTGTCAGATCAGATTCGGATATCAAAAACATTGATGATTTGAAAGATAAAGTTTTAGAAGTTCAGCAAGGAAGTTCTGTTTTAAAAACTATCAATAATAATACAACTTTAAACAATACTTTTAAAGAAATAAAGGAAGTTGACGGCTATGACACTGCACTAATGGATCTGCAGTCAGGAGTTTGTGATGTGGTAATTGCAGATAGTGGACTGGCATATTATCTAGAGGTTGAAAAATATCATGATACTAAAATATTGGATGAAAATCTTTCCTATGAAAATTACGGTATCGGATTTAAAAAAGGAGATACTGAGTTAAGAGACAAGGTTCAAGAAACTTTGGACGAAATGTATAAGGACGGAACTGTCGATAAAATAGCTCAAAATTACAAGGAATACAAAATCCCTGAAGGTGTAATACATCCAAATTAAATTATTGAAAAATGCTAAGGATATGATGAAGTTTTAACATTTGATACCCTATGAATTGCATCCGTAATTGTCAAAATAATAAATAGTTTGGTTAGAAAGTTTATGAAGATAAGTAATAAAATTGTGATGTTATGAAAATAGCTATTTTATCAGTCTCATCAAAAGGATATGATTTATCCTTCAAAATAAAGGAGTTGTTGGATAAAGATTCAACAGTTATCAGATGTAATATTTACCATAAAAATGTGAAGGATAATTTTAAACTGTTATTTTATGAATATGATGCAATTATTGCAATAATGGCATCAGGAATTTTAATTCGAAGCATTTCAGATTTAATACAGTCAAAAGCAACAGATCCTGCAATACTAAATATTGATGACAATGGAAATTTTGTAATAAGTACACTGTCAGGCCATCTGGGAGGAGCCAATAAATTAACAAATAAAATTGCTGAAATGATAGATGCAACACCGGTTATTACAACATCAACTGATATAAATAAAAAATTGGGAATAGATGTTTTAGCTAATGATTTATATCTAACAATAGATAATAAAAAGGAAATATTATTCTTCAATAAATCTATTTTAAACAATGATATAATTTCAATCACAATAAACAGTGACTGCAGCTATGATTATCTTCTGGAATACCTGGAAAATAATACACTTGAAATGCAACACTCGATTCATTATTCGGATAATGTGAATAAAAATGAAATGGAATTTGAATGCAACAATCACAAAATCATTTTAAAACCTAGAAAAATAGTTTTTGGAATTGGGTGCAGGCGTAACAAAACCAAAAATGAAATTTTAAATGGAGTTAATCAGGTTCTGGATGATTTGAATATGAGTTTATCAAGAATTGACTATTTTGCATCAGCAGAGGTTAAAAAAGATGAAAAAGGTATATTGGAATTATCTGAAGAGCTTAATATTCCTATAAAATTTGTTAGTATTGATAAATTAAAACTATTTAAATCTGATGATGTTGCAGAATCAAAATTTGTAAAATCAAAATTCGGAATTAATGGTGTATGTGAACCATCTGCACTGATAATTGCAGGTTATGATTCAAAGTTAATATATAAAAAAACAGCTTTTGAAGGTGTTACAGTTTCAGTAGCCTTATCATATAAATAAAAGATAAAGTAAATAAATTAGATAGCTTCTAATTTAGATAAAACTTCCCAAATTAAAGTTCTTGCATGAACAGGGATATTAGGATCATTGCTTATTTCATCCAATTTACCCAGTACAGTACTTATCCTTACAGATTGATCTTCATCTTCATCTTTTAGTAATTCACTAGATTCACTAGCAGCTTCCCTTATATTACGAGGAACGCTATTTTCATTAGTAATAAATTCTAATATGTCACATACCTCTTCAATATTTTGATTAGTCATGATAATTCCTCCCTAAATAATTGTTCTAAAAAGAGTTTAAAATAATATAATCTATTATGTTAAATCTAATATTTAATACTATTGTAACAACAAGAAAAATTTAATAGAAAAATATATATTGATTAAATTAATAACCTATATATCATGTCAGATATAAGCAAAACTACAATAAATTTACCGAATGATTTGAAAAAAAATCTTAAGAAAATGGCTATCGATGAGGATACTTCCTTATCCGGATTAATTTTAAAAATGATTAATGAAGGATACGAAGCTAGAACTAAGAAAGAAAATGATTCAGTTGAAGATATTTAAATATCTTTCACTGAATTCAACATTAATGAAATGAATTGGGTCTTGGCAGTTTCTTCTACAAAATTAGCAAGTGATTCAGCTTCTTTTATATTTTTTCCAACACAAATAACACCATGTTCTTTTAAAATCAGCACATCTTCATTTCCAATACCTTTACTGGCATTAACAGCAAGTTGTTTTGATCCTGGTTTTTCATATTCAATTGATGATAAATATTTCTGATTGACTTTTCCGAAACCTTCTAATCTTTTGATTTTTTTTGATGAAAATGAAAACCCTGTTGCATAAGGCGAATGAGTATGAACAATCGCATTAACATCAGGTCTTTTTTTGTAAATTTCTATATGCATTCCAACTTCAGATGAAGGTTTGTTTTTTGACAATGGATTTCCATCAAAATCCACAAGAACAATATCCTCTGATTTTAAATCATTCAATGATTTTAATGTTGGAGTTATAGCAATGTATTCACCAACTCTAATACTTACATTGCCGGCTTTTCCAGAAACAAGTTGTCTGTCGTATATATTTTTGCAGGTTTCTATTAGACTAGAAATACTACTTTCCATTATTAATCACCTAATCTTTAAATCTAAATAATTTGTATTTTCCCTTATGAATTATTGGAACCTGAGCAGGAGTAGGTTCTATATTTTTAATTTTTTGATAATCAGTTTGAGTCTGGAATGTACCAGAATTAATCATGTGAATTCCATTGTACTTTTTATATGAATTAATATGAATATGGCCTGTATGGAAAATATCAGGAATCTTTTCAATAACCAGATAATCCTCAAGTTCGGATGCCAACGGGGTTCTTTCACCATAAATTGGAGCTAAATGTCTCTTTTTCAAAAGTTCCTCCATCATATATTCATTTTTTTCATATGATAAACCTTTAATAGCCATTGGAAGTTCGTTAAAACTTTCACCATGATAAATTAAAACGTTGATTCCGTCAAGAGAAACAACAGCAGGATTACTGACAAATTCTACATTATCCAACATATATAATGATTTAGCATATTCTTCAGGAATTGCAGGCTGCGGTTCTGCCAGTCTTGAAGCATCGTGGTTTCCGGGAGCTATGATAATTTTAATATCTTTTCTTATTTTACCTAAAAATCTGGCAGCTTCATCATACTGCAGCCGAATGTCTTTGATAGATAGTTCTTTGTCCTGATTTGGATATACACCAATACCATCTACAATATCACCTGCAATAATGAGATATTTAATATCTTCTGCAACTTTTCTTTGCTTTTCATTACCGAAATCACAGTTAATCCAGCTGATGAAATTTTCAAATTCCTCTTCAAGGAATGTCAGACTTCCGATATGAACATCAGATAAAAATACAACACCAAAATCCATTTCCTTTTGAGCAACTTTTGTAACTCCAGGATAAATCAACTGATTAGCTATTGCCAAATCATCATTTTTAGTTGCAATTACTCCAACAACTTCATCTTTAACAAGTTTTTCAGCATCTGCAAATAATTCTTCATTTTTGTTCGAAAATAAAATAGAAATTGATCCTGTTTCGTCTTCAAATTCAACCAGTTTATGTCCGTTTTTTGTTGACCTGATTTCTTTAACCATTAATATCATACTTAAATTGGATTGGCCATTTTCAATATCAGCTACTTTTGTTGTTGCCTTCAGTTCGGGTCTATGTTTTAGAATTTTGGATAACTTTTCATATCTGGACTGGAAATAAGCTATTAAATCTCCAATTTCTCCGCTAGTATATGATTTGTTGGAGCTGTCCTGTATTACTTCAAAATCATACTCTACATTTATCTTTTCCGAGTTCCTTTTAAACTCTATTTTAGAGTCAATAACCTTTTCAGTATTATCAGGGTCTTTTTTTTCTTTTTTATTTTCTGTTGAAGTTTCTTTTGATGATTCGCTTTTGTTTTCGATAGGTTTTTTATTATCATCATCCTTTTTTGGCTTACTCGTTCCCATTAGTTCATCCACTACTTCTGATTTAACAGATATTAAATCCTGTGGTTTGTATTTATTACTTTTAAGTTTAACTATTAAGGATGAGGCCAAATTTAAAGGATTTTCAGATGCCATTATTTTATTATAAGCATCCGGTGATAAATTAATACCTTTTTTTGCGAATTTAAGTAAAATCTTATTTGACATATCAGTTAAATTTTTCATTTTTTATATTAATAAACTTTGAGAATTTTTAAAATCAAAAGTGACTTTGGAATATAATTTCTGAATGAGTAGTTATATTTATTATATATTAAAAATATAACTGTAATATTATAGTGTTGTTTTAAATAACAAGAAGTGATAAAATGGGAAAAATACTTAGAATATTGCTAGTTGTTGTACTGTTTGTTATATTTTTTGAAGTAGGAATTTTTAGTTCATATACTATAGTCACTAGTGAAGTTCCTGATATTGGTGGACTGGTTGATATGCAGGTAGACAAGGTTTCATCAATTTTCAATCCTCAAAATGTTAACGAAATGTTAGTTAAAGACCCTGTAAAAGTTAATATTTCTAACACAAAAGATGTGGCACTTAAAATGGGGAATTTGTCGAAAGTCGACGGAGTTAATGTGGACTCTATGAATACAACCACTTATGACGATTTGGACAAAAAAAATATAAATGTTACTATTGAGGCATTAGGTTATGATTCTCCACAGTCAACATCCGGCCAAATTGTAATCAGTCAGGATCCTTCATATAAGGTAATTGTCAGCGGAGAAGCATCATATAAAAGTGGTGAATTAACTGTTAATACAGATTCTCTTAAAGTTGATTCTATTTTAAAGTTATATTAGGTAATAATTATGATTAATGTGATTGGTATAGGTCAAAACAGAGATAACATGACTTTAGGTGCCATCAAAGCAATTGATGAGTCGGATGTTATCATTGGTTACAAAAAGTATATTAACCAGATTAGTGATCTTATTGAAGGAAAAGAAGTTTTAAAGAAGGGTATGGGTGATGAAATAGCAAGAGCTGAATTAGCTATTGAAAAAAGCAAAAATGGTCAAACAGTTTCGTTAATCAGTTCTGGAGATCCTGGAGTATTCGGAATGGCTAATGTATTATATCAAATCATCTCAAAATATGATGATGTTGATGTCAAGGTTTATCCGGGTGTTTCAGCTTTAAATTACACTTCATCTAAATTAGGTGCTCCTTTAAATGATTTTGCTGCAATAAGTCTAAGCAATATTTTAACCCCATTATCTGAAATTGAAAAGAAATTAAAGTACGCTCTTGAGTCCAACTTAATAGTAGCTATATATAATCCTATAAGCAAAACCCGTAAAGAACCGTTTAGAAGATTTAAACAATGTGTTCTTGATGTTAAAGGTGAAGATGCATTAATAGGAATTGTTGATAGTACTTATGATCCTGCTAAAGAAACTATTGTTAAAATTAAGGATTTAACTGAAGATTTAGTCAATATGTCCTGCACACTGATTGTCGGTAATGATTTGACATACGAGCAGGAAAATAAATTAGTAACTCCTAGAGGCTATGTTATAAGGCATCCAATTCATGAACTTTCAAGAAATCATTATGAAAAATTCTTAAACGGCGATGTTGCCCACGGTCCAAACAGGGAATGTGAATATTACCCCTGCCATTGGGATGGCCAGTACTGTGACTTCTGTTACTGTCCATTCTATCCATGCGGAGATTCATCAACCGGTGGAGAGTGGATTAAAGGGAAAAATGTCTGGAACTGCAAAGATTGCAATTGGCTTCATAAAAAGGAAGCTGTTGAATGCATTAGAGAGCCTTTAGAAGATATTTTAACTGAAGTAGATGATTTGAAATCTAAGAAAAAAACATTATTGAAACTTAGAAGAGCGTGTTTATTACATAATAACCCAAGAGATTTGTAGGTAGATATGAATGTCAATCAAAAATCTTTTAATAGAAATGAAGAATATGTCTGAACTGATGGTGGATTTAGCCTATTCTGCAGTTCTTTTTAATAGTGTTGATGCTGCTGAAGAAGTTTTGACATTGGAAAATAGGGTCAATGCAATGAATTATGAAATTAAAAAGGAATCACTGGTTGCAGCCCGTTCGTATGAAGATGCTGAAAAATTAACTGCACTGCTTGAGATAGCTGAAGCTGCTGAAAGTATGGCAAATGCAGCTAAAGATTTAGCTGATTTAGTAATAAAAGGTTTTAAACCTCATCCTGTATTTAAAATTGTAATGGAAGAATCTGACAAAATGATTGCCAGAATTGTTATAATGGAAGAATCAGATTTAGCCAATAAAACTTTAGGAGATTTACTTTTAGTTAATCGTACAGGAATGCGAGTAATATCTATAAGAAGAGGAGAATCATGGATATATGGTCCTGATAAGAATACAATGATACTCCCAAATGACATATTAATTTTAAAAGGAACAGATGAAGGTGCAGAGCTTTTAAGAAAACTTGCTTCTGCAACATGTTCACTTGAAGATATTCCAGATGAGTTAGAAGATGAATGAAGAGTGTGATTAAAATGATTAAAGGTAGTGATAATTGTGAAAACAAACAGGAAGAAGACCCGAATTTCACTATCTTCATTTCAGAAATTCTACTCGGAACATGATTATGTTTTAAAAGAAAGTTTTATCGCACTGATAATCTGTGCAATTGGGGATTTATTTGCCGGAATAATTCTGGGAAATATGACATTTTTCCTGAAAGCATTCCCTGGACTGCTGGTGATAATACCTGGAACAATAGGAATGAGAGGAAATATTTTTGGATCTTTTGCTTCGAGACTCTCAACCAATCTGCACATAGGTATGATTTCGCCGAAATTTGAATTATCAAAGGAATTAAACGATAACATACTTTCATCAATTGTATTAACGCTGATATTATCAATATTTCTTGCATTCATTGCAAAGTTATTCTGTATTATTTTTAATTTCACTTCGATTTCACTGTCTGATTTTATTCTTATAGGTGTTATAGCGGCTGTTATTTCATGTCTTGTAATGCTTCCGATAACGATGATTATTTCATTCAAAAGTTTTGACTATGGATGGGATCCGGATAATATAACAACACCTCTTATTGCAGCTATTGGGGATTTATTTACATTACCTGCTATTATAATTTCAACCATGGTATTAACATTGATAAATTCAAATATTTTGATTAAAAATGCTTTATGCTTAATTATTGTTGCAGTCATATTAATTTTGTTTGTATATGTTATCAAACGATCTGATGAGTCTAAAAAAATTATAACACAGTCAACGCCTGTATTGCTTGCATGTTCCGTTTTAGGGGTTTCTGCCGGTGGAATTTTCAACAGTTCAATTGAAACACTGCTGACTAATCAGACTTTGCTTACTCTATTACCACTATTTTCAGGAGAAAGCGGAAGTTTAATAAGTATTTTAAGTGCAAGATTATCTTCAGGTCTTCACTACGGTATTATTGAACCTTTAAAGAAACCGGGTGAAAATACCATTCAAAATTTTTTAATATGCTATCTGTTGGCTGTTATAATGTTTCCAATTATCGGATTTATAGCTGAAAATTCAACATATCTAATGGGAGGCACTGGTGTAGGTTTTGTCAGAATAATACTGATTTCAACTGTATCGGGATTCATACTATTGTCAATAATGATTTTTGTTGTATATTATATTTCAATAACCTCTTATTCTAGAGATATTGATCCGGATAATATTGTTATTCCTATTTCAACAAGTGTTACTGATGCTATTTCAAGCCTAATACTTATTTCAGTTTCACTGTTCTTTTTAAGTATTTTTTAGGTGATGGTTTAAGATTTCTAGTTCCATACTCTGATGATAAACTGGCAGGTTTGAGTTGTAAAGTAGTTGTAGTCCAAGTTATTTTTATCAAAATCTTTCGGAACGGAAACTAAAACAGCTTTAGCATTTTTTTTATTTAAATGAATGAAAACTATTGAACTTGAATCATTCATATCAAATGTTGATTTTAAATCACCGTTTAAATGGATTTTAGTATTTGTAACCATTTTCGTATCATCTGACTTAAAATGGGTTGTATCCAGTGAGTACTCCACATTGTTTTTTTCGCTTTCATCAAACAGCAAATAGTAATCTGATGATTTTAAATTTCCTTCAAAGATTTTAAGATAATTACAACTGTAATCATTAATATCATGGTTTTGATTACATTTACCGGGATTTAAAAAATCACAGACAACATATTTTTTAAAGAAATCACATTTCACAATCCTGTTTACACTGTAAATACTGGAGGGTGATGTTTTGTCCGAACCGATTTTTACACTTGAAATGGATGTCTCATATGGAATCAATTCAATTGATGATTCAAATTTATTATCAAAAATACCCTTTTTAACAAGATTATTATAGTCTCTACCTGCCTCCAACAACTTAAAATAAGATACACTATTAGGAATAACATTGTTTTCACTGTTAACAATAGCTAATCCCATACGTTTTGCCTTAAAATCTTCCCAATTATTTGGAATTCCGGGATTATTGATTAAGCTGTCAGCTACTTCATTTAACATTTTTTCAACATTATCACTCTCCACATTATTTGAAAGTTTTTCCAGAGAATTCTGTGTTGCAAATGCAATGATGCCCAATATTGCAATGATAATTATTAAGGCCACCATTATTTCAAGTGTAAAATTTCCCCTATTGTCCATCATCATAATCCAACCCGTATTTTTTAGCATGTGAAGAATCTAAAATCAAGCTATTGATATCCAGTTTATTCAGTTTTTCACCTTCATAGTGGTCATGAAAGACAACATGATCAGAACAGGAAACAGATCCGTTTGTAAGTGGTGTGTGAGGCTGAATAAAAACTTCCATCCCGTAGTGGGGACATACTGCATCTCCATCCAATCTGCAAAGGTAGCAGCTGCCGTCGGCGCTTTCATGAAAGTATCCGTTTTTCAAACAGTCTTTCATTGTATCTCCATCTCCATGATGAATGTATGGATCATAAGGACATTTTTTTATAATCATCGGTGCAGTAGCTAGAATATACGATTCATAGGAATTTACATTGTTAACAAGCAGATACTGGGATAGAGATTGAAAATAATGAATTGTTGTATCATCATAGTCAATATTGCTGTATGCGCTGAGCATGGCAAATGGAAGCGGATCTTTAAGTCCTTCAATTGATGAATTTCTCTGTAAAATTCCATCATACTGATTGTTGTCTTTATCGGCTCTGATATGAACTTTGAATAAAACTTTCCATGGACTGTCAGTACTTTCAACAGAAACCACTTCAGAACGAATTTCAACTCCGTATTTCTCTTTATATTCCTTGTTTACATCTTTCAGCTTATTATTTAAGATTTTTTTTATATCTTTTCTGCTGTCATGGATTATATGTCCATGATATAATTTTTCCGTTTCTTCAGCTATTGAATTTCTTCCGATTTCTTCTAAATTTTTGTTATAATCGTTTATAATATATTTAAAATTGTCATTTTCAATGGATTCAATGTTATCATTTTCAACATTGTTGATTGCATTTATAACGAAAATAAATATTAGAAGTAGGGAAACTATTAGTATAGCTGTTGTTCCAGTTATTATATTTCCTTTGTTATCTAATTTTGAATACATAATTTAGGATAATATAATTCATTTCAAATATTAGTTGCTGAAGTGCGACTTTATGATTTTTCACATCCCTTTATATATGATTTTTAAGATTCTTTGAATGCTTTTGGATTTTGACTGATACCTTAAAGATTTTGAATATCTATTTATATTATGTTTTTCAATAAATTACTAATAGATAATTAATATTCTGGAGGAATTCCATGTCAGATACTGTTAGAATGTGGCGTCATATACAACAAAGATATAATCTTTTAGGTTCAAAGTGCAGTGTATGTGGGGATGTTTTTTTCCCATCTCGTGTTGTTTGTCCTAACTGCAGAAGAAAAGGAAATTTAGAACCTTTCCAATTCTCCGGTAAAGGTAAGATTCATACTTTTTCAATTATCAGATCACCTCCTGATGATTTTAAAAAGATGGCTCCTTATGCAGTTGCTGTTATTGAATTAGAAGAAGGAGCCAAATTGACATCACAACTTGTTGACTGTGATGTTGATGATATTGAAATTGGAGATCCTGTTGAAATGGTTTTCAGAAGAATTTCTGAAGACGGTTCTGATGGGGTAATTTCATATGGATTCAAGTTCAAGTTATTGAAATAATTCCCACAACTTATTACTTTTTTTTATTTCACCATTTTTTCTTAATAACTACTTTTAAATAATACTATTTTTAAAATTATTATTATGATAGATAATAATGGAGTTTTACTTATTAGTCATGGTAGTACTTTACCTTATGGTGAAGTAACTTTTAATGAAATTAAAGATAAATTTATTGATAGAACGGGATTTGCAACTGAAGTTGGATATATGAAAGTTTCACAGCCATCGATTGCCGGTGCGGTTGAAAATTTAAAGGATAAAGTTGATAATCTCAATAAAATTACTGCAATTCCTGTATTTTTAGCACCAGGAATTCATACAAATATTGATATTCCTATACTTTTAGGATTGAATCCTTTAGAAACTGATCCCAGATGTCCTGATGGTAATTATCCGGAAAAACATTATCTTTCCATAGCTGATGATGTTGATTTTGACGGTGAAATTGAATTATTACCGGCTATCGGATCGGATGACAGGCTGCTTGAATTTATAAACAAAAGAATTGATGAATCTTTATCTGATTCCGAACTGGATGAAAATGCAAAAACTGGTGTTTTACTTGTGAGTCATGGTTCCAGGTTAAAATATAATAAAATCTTCATTTCAGAGTTATTTGATAAATTTGCTAAAACTACAGATTATCCTTGTAATTTTGGATTTATGGAACTTGTTGAACCTAATATACCAACAGCCATAAAATCACTACTTGATGAAGACGAAATTGAACGGTTAATTGTTGTTCCTGTTTTTATTGCCCCTGGTGTTCATACAACAAACGATATTCCAGTAATTTTAGGTTTAAAGGAACATACTCACTCTCACAGTCATTCTCATTCACATGAGCACGGTCACCACCATCATCACGATTTGGAAGTGGTTGATTTTGATGGTGAAATTCTTTATCCGGAACCAATCAAGGCTGATGATATTCTTATTGATATTTTAGTTGAAAAATTAAATAACAGCTTATAAAATAAACTTTAAATATTTCCAATTATAAATTAGTTAATTGCGATAATTCGTAGGATGTTATTATGAATGATGAAAAAACTGGAATATTACTTTTAAGTCACGGATCAAGATTAAAAGAAGGTGAAGATGTTATTAAAGCATATAAGGAAATGTATGAAGAGGAATATCCTGATTCTATTGTTGAATATGGATTCATGGAAATTAGAAAACCAGGAATTCCTGAATCTATAAATAAACTGGCCAAAAATAATGATTTGGATAAAATTATTGTTGTACCAGTATTTATTGCACATGGTCTTCATACCAAAAGGGATATTCCAAAGCTTTTAGGAATTGAAAGTGATTTTGAAGAGGATTCACATCATCATCACCATCATCACGAACACGGTCATCATCACCACCACCATCATGACCATGATGAGGAAGAAATTGAATTTAATGGTGAAATAGTTCTGACAGACCCTTTAGGCATTGATACAAGGGTGTATGAAATTATTAAAGATAGAATTTCCCAATATAAATAATATATCAAAAGTTTTATATATTCCATTATCGTATAATTTATATTACATTAATTTATTTAGTGGTTTATATGAAATTTAAGAATATTTTTTTAATAACTTTTTTATTACTAGCTGTATTTTCAATATCTGCTGTTAGTGCTGAAGAAATCGATGATTCAGCTGCAGATGTTCTTGAAGATATAAATGTAGATGATAATGTTTTAATTGAAAGTTCACTGGACAGCAATATAATCGCCGATGACGATTCTGGCTCTAATGATACCAAATCTTCAATAGAATCCAGTGACCTGACTAAATACTATAAAAATGAATCCCAGTATATTGCGACTTTTTATGATGCGAACGGAACTCCTTTAAATGGTACTGTTGTTACATTAAAAATTAACAATGGGGAATATCACAGGACAACCAATGAATCAGGTACGGTTAAATTTAATGTAAATTTACCTTCAGGCAATTATACCATGGATGCAACCAATCCGGTTACAGGTGAATCTGTTGTCAATAACATTGAGGTTTTATCAACAATTTCATCTGAAAACTTTGAAAAAATGTATGGAAACAGTTCACAGTATTGCGTTACCCTTCTTGATGGTCAGGGTAATCCTTTAAGTGATACACTTGTAAAATTCAATATTAACGGGAAGTTTTATGGACGTAAAACCAATGAAAACGGTACTGCATATTTACCTATTAATTTACCTAGCGGTACCTACAAAGTAACTGTAAATAATACTAAAAATGATGAGCTTGCTTCATATGATATTGATGTAAAACAGACAATCTCCGGTGAGGACATTACCAAGTATTACAAAAACGGTACTCAGTATTATGCAACTTTCTTTGACACTCAAGGTAACCCGTTAGCTGATACAGTTGTCAGTTTCAATATAAACGGTAAGATGTATAATCGTAGAACTAATGAAAACGGTACTGTAAAATTTGACATTAACCTTCCTGAAGGTGAATATATTTTAACTGCTACCAATCCTAATACTGCAGAAAAACATTCCAATGTTGTTAATGTTTTAAATCAAATTCAAGCCGACAGTGACATGAGAATGGAGTTTAATTCAGGATCAAAATATACCGTAACTGTCCATGAGAAAAATGGCGACATAGCCGCAAATAAAAAAGTAACATTCAACATTAACGGAAACATATATTCCCGTACGACCAGTGAAGAGGGAACTGCTTCCTTGCCTATTAATCTACCGCCGGGAAATTATACTATTACATCATACTATGATGATTCTGAGAAATCTACTAATATAAAAATAAGGGTAAGTCCTCAGGTTGAAATCCTAACAACTACAGTTAAAAGTGGAGACTACCTTAAATTCAGATTAACTGAACAATCAACAGGAAATCCAATTGTAGGAACTCAAATAAACGATAATCCTATTGAATATGATCACTATGGTGTAGTTTATTATAATGAATCAGGTTATGGAGCTCCTCCTGACTCAAATGGTGTTGTCAGTATTTTGTTAAATGTTCCGGCTGACAGTTACCTGTTCTATATGGGTATAAACGATGACGGATATTATTCCGAAATATACACAATGAATACTATTGTAGTAACAAATTAATGTGATTTCACATTAATTTTTATTTTTTTTATTAAAACTTATTAGTTTTAAACTCTATACTATTAACTATGACCTTAAAAATCTCTGATATAGGAGAAAAGGAATTAATCAAATATATCTTATCTGCTTCACCGGAAATTGTTCCTGATGATTCAGCTATTGTTAATTTTGATAATAACAATTTGATATCTACCTGCGATATGCTAATTGAATCGAAGCATTTTCCTGAAAATATGTCTTATTACCAAATGGGATTTAAATCTGTAACTGTCAATGTCAGTGATTTAGCTGCAATGGGTGCTGATGCCCTTGCTTTTTTGTTGTCAATAGCTCTTCCAAGGGAATTGAAACTTAGTGATTTTAAAGAAATCATAAGTGGAGTCACAGATGCATGCAAATATTACAATATTCCATTGGTTGGCGGAGACACAAATGAAGCATCTGAAATAATCATATCCGGAACAGCTTTGGGATTGTGCGATAATCCCTTAATGAAAGACACCTATAAAAAGGGAGATTTAATATGTCTGACCGGAGACATAGGACTTGCAGCTCTGGGATTCCATTTAAATGGTGATAATATTTATACAGATAAGGCATTAAATCCGAAGGCTAGATTGAAGGAAGGAATAATTCTTAAAAATAAGGGTATTACATCAGCTACTGATATTACTGACGGTCTTGCAAGTGAACTATATGAAATTAAAAAGGAAAATTTCGGGTTTCTGATTTATGAAGACAAGCTGGGAATATCTGATGAGTACAAAAAAATATCCGAAAACCTAAATCTTAATTATCTGGATTTAATATTACATGTCGGTGAAGATTTTGAGCTGCTTTTTACAATGGATAAGGATACAGACTTGGATATCTCTTATAAAATAATAGGCGAAGTTAACGGTACAGGTAAAGTGGAATTAAAATTGTCAGATGGAAAAATAACAGAAATTCAAAATAAGGGATACAATCACTATATTAGTTAAAAAGGGTTATGATATTATGTTAGTAAGTAAGAATCTATATAGAAAAAGTTCAAAGACACAAAAAATTCGCTGTGAAATATGTTCAAATTACTGTAGAATTGCTGAAAACAGTGTCGGCATCTGCAGACAGCATAAAAACATCAACGGTGAACTTTTTGATTTAAGTTATGGTATAGTATCCTCCATTAGTCCCGATCCGATTGAAAAAAAACCTTTAAATCATTTTTTACCGGGCACTTTCACATATTCAATTGGCGGTTTTGGCTGCAACATGACCTGTTTATACTGCCAGAACTATATAATCTCACATGAATACGAAAAATTTCGTGAGGGTATTAAAATACAACCAGAAACCATTGTGGAAAATGCACTTAAATATAATTGTAAGTCGATTTCTTGGACCTATAATGAACCTACAATACACTTACCGTTCAACATGAAAACTTCTTTAATTGCAAAGTCAAAAAATCTGAAAGTCATATATGTAAGCAACGGCTATATGTCCAGTGAGTCACTAGGTGAAATTCTGAATTTTGTTGATGCATTTAATATAGACCTGAAATCAATGTCTCCGAAATTCTACAAAAAGCTTTGTGGAGCAGATTTGGATGTTGTTTTGGATAATTTAAAAAGAATATATGATTCAAAAAAACATCTTGAAATAACAAATCTTATAATTAACGGTTATAATGATTCTGTCGAAGAAATTGAATTATTATGTGATTTTGTTGCTGATGAATTATCAGCTGATGTTCCTCTTCATTTTTCAAGGGCATTTCCATACTATAAAATGAGAAACATTACTCCAACTGATGAGGAAATATTGTTTGAAGCACAAAAAATAGCTTATAAAAAAGGAATTAAAAATGTTTATTTGGGAAATATTTAATTCATTCCCCAAAACTGACTCGTTCAAATTTTTCAAGTGATTTTAAAGATTTCGTTGCATCAACACCAATTTTTGTTGTAGTTCCATCACTTTCGGCAACAGGATCCAGAGAAGAACCTCGGACATTAGGAACAATCATAATATCCCTGTCACCTTTAACACGTGTAGCTATTGCATATTCAACATCTTCTGCATCAAATATATTAACATCGCTATCTACCACGGTACAATGCTTTAGGGAAGGATGAGCAGATAATGCAGCCATTATTGCATTTTTACCGTCGCCTTCAGTCTGTTTGTTGATTGATACAACAGCATGCAGCCAGCAGC
This sequence comes from uncultured Methanobrevibacter sp., assembly GCA_902796575.1. GTDB lineage: Archaea > Methanobacteriota > Methanobacteria > Methanobacteriales > Methanobacteriaceae > Methanocatella. The sequence goes on from CADBPS010000041.1 coordinate 65,542, forward strand.
ATCCTCCTTCAGTTAAAACAACATTTTCAACTGTAGGAACTGCATTTTTAACGGATTTGTATATTCTCGGTTCCTGAGGAAGACCCTGAAGCAGTTTATGTTCAAATCCTGCAGGGATAATTGCATGATAGCATGGATTATCCTTTTTAATATGCATTTTTTCCAGATTAATCACGGGCTGGTCACGGATAATATCATAAGTATCAGTTAAATCAACAAAAGGACCTTCAGGTACAGTTTCTGTTACTGAAATCTTACCTTCCAAAATAATATCCGCCTCTGGAACTTCAAGTTCACCGCATTTAATTAAAGTTAACTCGCCGTTTTTAAATGCATTGGCAACGTCCATTTCATTGTAGTCTATTGGTATTGAAGTTGTACTTGCAAGTAAAATTGCAGGATCTATTCCAATAGCTATTGCAATATTCAGGTCTTCATTTTGTTTTTTAGCTTTTTGAAAATAAGTATAAAGGTTTCTTGGCACGATTCTGATTACAAGGCGCTTACTGTCCAGCACCATCATTCTGTGAATTGAGGCATTCTGAATACCTGTCTCAGGGTCACGGGCAAAAACAACACCTGCAGTTATATATTTGCCTCCGTCACGTTTGTAATGAGTTAAAATAGGCAACTTATCTAAATCAATTTCCAGATTATCGTACTTGGAAAAATCCATAAATTTATCAACTTTAACAGGATTATCTGAAGCTTCAATTATTTTTTCAGTTATCTCAGAGACTTTACAGTTAATTGATTCAGCTATTTTTTCACGGGTATTGCATATTCCCGAAACAACAGGAATATCAAAATTTTTCGGATTTTTAATAACAACAGTATCCTTAGGATAATCTCTTAAAGTTCGAGATATCTCAAATTCTGATGATAACTCTTCATCTATTTCTATTATATTTTTATCATTAATATTCATTCGAATCCCCTTTATAAATTAATTTTCTTATCTTTCAGCTTATTTACAACTTCAGTAATATTAGGATCTTTAATTGAAAGTATTTCACCTACAAGAACAGCAGCGTTACGTCCGTTATTTGTTCCGACAGTTGCAACAGGAACTCCGGGTGGCATATTGACTGTTGTTAATATATGCTGGTATCCAACTTCATTTATACATGGAACGCCAATAACCGGTCTGTCTGTAAGACCTACAAGAGCTCCGGTGACCTGTGATGAGTTTGAACTGATTCCAATGAAAATTTTAGCATTTTCCATTGAGTTAATATAGTCCTTAAACTTTTTATTTGATCTTATAGGACAGACAACTTTCATATCATAGCTGATTTTAAGTCTGTCTAAAATAACACTTACTTTTTTAGCAGTTATTAAATCAGAATGTCTTCCGGCAACTATTGCAACATCAACATCATCATCAGATTCATCCTTGATGGAATAGGCTTCATCTTCGATTTTTATATTGTCTATAGTTAAAAAGTCCTTTACAAGATATTTCTTATCTTCAAATTCCTGAACAATCTTGTTACTCTCAATAACTTTTCTTCGATATTCTTTTCTTAATTCAATAACTTTCTGACGAATTTCTTTATCGTGAACTCCTAAAAATTGAGCAGCCAATATTGCACCATTATCCCCCCTGTCGATTCCGACAGTTGCAATAGGGGAAGGGTAAGGCATCTGAACACAGGAGTCAAGTGCATCCATCCCGCTTGTTTTAACATCAACGGGAACACCAATAACGGGTCTTGGAGTGTAGGCAGCTATTGCACCAGGCAAATGGGCCGCAAGACCTGCAATTCCAATAAAAACTTCAATACCTGCATCAGTACCTTGTTTAACAATTTCACGCAATAAATTTAATGTTCTGTGGGCTGAAGCTATTTTTAAACTGTAGGGAATTTCCAATTTCTCTAAAACGTCCATACTTTTTTCAGCAATAGCAATATCAGAACTACTTCCAAGAATTATCATTACTTTTGGAACCATTATAAAATACCCTCTTTGAAAATTTACTTGATAATAAGGTATGATTTTATTATATTTAATATTATTTTATTGATGAGTCCAAATTTTTCAGTTAAGTGATAGATTTTATCATCCTAACAGTTTCAAGTTCCCTCAATCTAGCTTACCATATTTGTCTAAATGTTCCATTTCATGATTCAACAGTACTGTCGCATTTGATTAAAATGCTAACATTGCACATATAACGCACATCAACATCATCAATTTGGGAAATGGACTTGATATTCAAAAAAGAATAAAAAAATAGTTTGACTAATGAAAGTGAATCTTTAAGATTCACTATTAGTCATTTCAATATCTATAATATGCTCATACATACTAGGTAGACAGATATTGAACTAAACATATTAAATTAAATTTAGAATTTATATCCGTAATCAGATTCCAAATTCTATCATATAATAATGAAATAATTAATATATAATCTTTATGGATTTTTAATTTATAAATTGTAGAAAGTGTAAATTATAAATAAACAAACCCAAATATGATTGATTTAAGTCATCAAAAAACAATCATTATAATATGGTTGATTTCTACAATTTAAAGGTGAAATTCTTATCGCATCTTATCAATTAATGTATGATCCAGATGAGATAGAATGCACAGAACCACGAAATGAAGCAGTATATGAGCATCTGCATCTTCAAATTAGTTTAATTAATCTGAACTAATTTATTTTTTTTCCGTAAAACATTACTCTTCTAGCTGAGAAATTCCAGAACAGAACAATTATTGAAGCCAGTATCTTTGACAGGAGGTAATTGACAGACCATAAATCCGTGAAAATATAGAGAAGGATTTCAGTGAATATCAGACCTACAAAGCTTATAGCTAAAAACAGGTTAAATTCAATAGCCCTGTTTTCAATTTGGCTTTGATTAAAAACCCATGAAGTGGAAAGGTAATAATTCACAATAACTGATATGAAAAATGCAATAGCCGCTGATATTAAATAATTAACGTTTAGAAAATTAACCAGACTGAAATATATGAAAAAATCAACGAGAAATGCAGTTCCTCCAACAAAAATAAATCTGAAAAATTGTAAAAATATGTTATCAGTTTTTTTAACAAACAGTTTATTAATTAAATCATTCATAGCCATCACTTAATAAATCATTCCCGCTGCAAATATTAGCATTCCCGATAAAAAGCATAATATGCATGTAATAATTATGCTGTCTGAATCTTTGATTTTAAAATTCTTATAGTTTATTATTAACGGAATAAGTATAAATATTGGTAGGAAGTATCTTGGCACAACACCTGCATCCACAAGATTTTTAGAACCGACAGGCGCCCAGGTTAAAAACTGAACGAAATAAGTTCCAAAAATAATAATAAGAACTGTTAAAGCATTTATTATGCGGGTATTCTTTTCAATTTTATCTTTAATTGGATAGAACAGACTGAATATCACGAAAAATATTGAATAAACAAAACTGAAAAGTTTGAAATTATCATAATTTGTGTAAAGCTTTGACAATGCATCAATCTGAACTGGAATCTGATTTCCAATATGCAGAAATGTAACTATTGACTGGGGACTGGAGAGAATATAATGCAGCTGTTCTGTTGAATTTACATGTTTTTCTCTAAACAGGTTTGCTCTCCATGAATGGCTTATACAGTCCACTGCATAGAACTTGGTCCAAACCAGAAGGATTCCCGCAACAATGATTATTGATAGAATTCCAAAATACCTATCATTCGGATTTTTAAAATTGCTTTTCGGAACAATCAGAATCAGTAATGCCAATGCACCTAAGGTTACTTTTGAAAGTGACAGTATTATGACCAGTATTGTATATATTCCTATTTCCTTTTTAGTTAAGCTTTTATCCTTTGCACTGTACATTTTTAAAAGATAGGCCAGCACTATAAATGAAAATCCGAAAATAAATCCGTCACTGCTGAATGATGCCGCCTGTATTATGGCCAGAGGAAATGTTGCAACAACCGCTATCGGTATCTTTAAGATTGGAGTTTCACGAATAGCTATATATGCAAATACAGCATACATCACCAGATTAAAGAATCTTCCAAGCCATAACATACTTATCTGGTTTAAATTCAATAATTTGGCAATGTCAATACCTATAGCCTGTGCAAGATAAGCATAAAACGGGTTCTGCTCAAAGGCAGAATTGACAACACGGGGCGTTTTATTTATGGGCTGATTATTCCAGTCAGTAGTTTTAAAAAATGTTTTATCCATAGGCATATGTGCCAATGATTCAATGCTCATAAATCCGGTTCTGCTTCCGTTAGTAATGTATTGGGGGAAGAAATCTCCATGAGATGTAATTTCAGATCTCATGAAATGCTCTCCCTCATCCGATACACTGTTGAGAGGGGATAAAAAAACACACAGCAGTCCAAAAAGCATTATAATTAGAAAAATCGATTTTTCAATGTTTTTTGTTTTATTATAATAGTATAAGCATATTATTCCTGAAATTAGTGTATATAATATTGTCAATATAAAAAATGATGATTTGAAATTTTGGCTGTCAAATATTACAATATTTACACCTATAATTGAAATAATAAAGATAATCAGCAGTATATTGAATTTGTTAAAGTTCTTATAATCAATCATTTATGAATACCCTGACAGTTTTTCTAATTTTGGAATTCTTGAAACAATTAAAACGGAAATCCATGACATGATAATTACAGCAACACTTAAAACAGCTATTAACAGTGCCATCTGAGTTCCCGTTAATGGAAGCAAATCGAAATACTGGAATACTATCATGACCAGATACATATGAGCAAGATACATTCCGTAACTTGATTTGCTTATGCTTAAATTGAATTTTTTAATGTATTTGCTTTCAAAAAATCCTTTAAGTTTTAATCCTATTCCACCAGTACTGGTATCAATTGCTTTAAATAATATGAATAAGCTTGCAGATTCAATTATTCCGGCAATACTGATATCTAAAAATGAATTTAAATGTATTGTATCATTCACCATAAACAGGAATAATGCATCGCTTTTAACAGGCTGTATGGATCTTAAAATAAACATTGCACAAAAGAGGATAAAGCATATAATAATTAAAGTGTTGTTGGAAAGTTTATAATCTTTATTTGCCAGATAATAACCTAAAATAAGATATGAAACAGGAGTTATAAAGAAAGTCAAATCAAGATAGCTGTTCCAGCCGAACAGGATACAGATTTGGTATATTATTGATGCCATAATGAAAAGAAAGACAAAATACTTTGCTCCTTCGACTTTTTTGGCTTTGATAAATTCATTCACAATAGGAATAGCTAAAAATACTCCGATTACCATCCAGAAATACCAGTTTACTCCTAAATTGAAAAAGCTGTCAATGTAAAATATCAGGCTGTCATAGTTAAACTGAAGATGGTTTAAAATTCCAATAAAGATTAAGGCAACTATCATCCAGAAAATATATGGTGGAATCAGTCTCAAAGCTTTTTTGTTTATAAATTCCTTAATGGAAGGATAATCCCTGTCTAAAAGTAAAGTACCGGTAATCATCAGGAATATTGGAACTCCAACTTTCCCGATATGTTGAAAATGGGGAAAAGGAACACCTAGAATTGCAGACTGCCTTCCAATAATAGCTACATGACTTATCAGTATAGCAAAAACAGCAAGTGTCTTTAAAATATCGATGTATACATACCTAACCCTATCCATACTAGCACCATTGGTAAAATGTTTGATGATAATATATAATAATATTATCTAATTCAGCTTATTTTTGGATAGTGATTTTAAGATGTTGAAGCACGAATGAGTATTTACTATCCACCATAATACTTATATCTGAAAGCAAAATTAATGAATAAATTATATCCTCCATTTCCTTTTATAAATTCTAAATTACCATTTATCAAATTGTTTTAACAATTGTAAATTATTTTTAAGGCTTATTTGAAAAATTACAGTTTTTTTTTAGAATTTTAAATAAATTTTTCTATTAAATCACTAATTAGTGCAAAAATCATAAAATCATAAATTTAATTAATGAACATAATTATAAAATATATCAGTATATTAGGTACATTACTTAGTTAATGGACAAATTTCTATCCATACAATGTATTGTGTACATAGTATATCGTTATTTGAAAAATGCTGGATAGCACTATTTTCAGATTCATATTGAAATGTGAATTTCATAATTTAAATCATGATTTAGTGACTATCCTGTTGTTTTTCTTTATATAGAATTTAAAAAATTTAGGTTGAGGTATTAAATTTAATATTTGAATTATAAGTCTTAAATGTAGATTAACCATATTTAATGTATTATTTATAAACTTCACACTTGTCTAGTTGGATTATGTGTTAATCTGTCTTCTAAAAGTAAATAATTAACGGGAGATTTAATATTATGTCGAAAAAATTGATAATTTTATGCTTGATTTTAATATTCTTCACTGCAGTTTCATTTGTCAGTGCAGATGATGTAAATCAAGAAATGTTAAGTGCTACAGATTCCATTCCGGATGCTTCTGTTAGTGTTGAAGCTAGTGATGTGCAGTCTAGTAGTGGGGATAACAGCTTGTTGAATGCAAAAAATAATGATACTGTATTAAAAGAATCTAATACATATTCCTTTTCTGATTTAAACACTAAAATAGCTAATACAGCTACTGGTGGAACTTTGGAATTGGAAGAAAATGAAATTTATATAAATGATGATAATTATTCCAGTACGGGTATTGTTATTAATAAGAAGATTACTATCAACGGTAATGGTGCTACAATTGATGCGAATGAAAAAGGAAGGATATTTCAAATTACTGGGACTGGTGTTACATTAAACAATATTACTTTCATTAACGGTCAAAGTAATCAGGGTGGTGCTGTTTACTGGAATGGTAACGATGGTATGATAAATAATAGTGTTTTCAAATACAATACTGCAACACAGCATGGTGGTGCGGTATACTGGTATAAAACCGGAGGTAAAATTGATAACTGTGATTTTTCATATAATACTGCAACTACTTACGGTGGTGCGATTTACTGGAATGCCAATAATGGTGCATTAACAAATTCTAATTTCACCGGAAACTATGCTAATCAGGGTGCTGTCCGTTGGGGTGGTACCGGAGGTGTAATTTCCAACAATATTTTTACAAATAACTATGGGATATCCTATGGTGCACTACGTACAGAAAATGCAGTTACTATAAAAAACAGTCAGTTTATTAACAATACTGCAGCCAATGGTGGAGATATGATTACTTCAACAAATCATAAAGTTACTGTAGATAACTGTTCTTTTTACGGATCACATGCAACCGGTACCGGTCAGGGGGGTGCTATAAACCACTATGACGGACAATTGACTATAATTAATTCTGTTTTCAATGGTACTTACGCTTACGGAGGAGGTGCAATCGCCTCCAGAAATTCCGGTACTAACCGTATAATTTTGAATATATCCAATACTAATTTTACTAACATTAACACTGGTGTTGGCCATGGTACAATCAGATTTGATTCCAATGCAATGATAACTGTCAGTGACTGTTATTTCATTAACAATACTGCGAATGTAAGTGGCAATGCTGTTGGTGCAGGAATATTCATAACCCGTAGTGCTAATGTTGACAGTAAGGTTAGTAATTGTAATTTTATAAACAATTCTAACGGTCGTGGAGTCCTATATTTTGATGGTGTTTGTACTGTTGAAGATTGTACATTTGTAGGTAATCAGGCAACTGGTACTGCAACTCTTAACAGTGGTAATTGTATTTATACCAGTAAATCTTTTTCTTTATCTAACTGTGATTTTATTAATAATACTGGGGTTAAGGCCATAGTTTATCTAAATGCTGCTAGTTTAAATTTCACAATATCAGAATGTAATTTCATCAACAATACAAATATTAATACTAATGCTGCTTATGGTGGAACTGTTAACAGTGTCGGTAATTTAGCTATTAATGATTCAAATTTCACGGGCAATACTATTGGTACTAATGGTGGTGCAATTTATGCTGTTCGTAATTTAACTGTTGATGCTTCTAATTTTATTAATAATAGTGCTGGCAGTAATGGTGGTGCAATTTATACTACAGGTAATTTAACCCTTGTTGGTTCTATTTTTACCGATAATAATGTCAGTGCTAATGGTGGTGCAATTTATACTACTGAAAATATGACTGTTGATGCTTCTAGTTTTACCAATAATAGTGCCGGCAGTAATGGTGGTGCTATATTTACCAACTGTCCTACTACTACTTCCACCTTTGATGTGAAAAATTCCGAGTTTAAAGATAATAAAGCAGGTTCATTTATCGATGTAAAATATGATGAAGATAAATTTAATGTTACTCTGTATTCTTATAATAATCTTATGAATGCAATCTATCTTTCCAGAGTTGATGAATTAACTCTATCCAATAACTACTATTGGAACGGTACAAGAAGAATTAACAGTGATATCAGGGATTATACTAACTTTAATCCTTTGGATTATCAGACTGTTTCAGATGAAACAATAAATGTAACAGTAACAAACAGTGAAGGCACGGAAATATCCACCAGTTATGTAACAGATTCCAATGGTCAGATAAGTGTCAGCTATGGAAGTTATGATAACTGTACATTTGTCCTTAGCCATGATAATAATGAAAATAATGCTTTTAAAGCTCCTGATGTAACTGTTTCCACTGGCGGTGATTTCTTTAAACTGAAAAAATTCATTGATACAAAAATTGCAGCCGGTGAAACTGTAATCAAACTAAATCGTAATTACACCTACACTAAGGGTGTTGATACCATAACTAATGGAATAACAATTGGGGCTGATGATATTGTTATTGACGGTGATGGATTTACTGTTGATGCCAACTTTTCTTCCAGAATATTCAACATCACCGGAAATAATGTTCTTTTGAAAAATATACTTCTTGTTAACGGTACTGCTTATGATGGTGGTGCCGTCTATTGGACCGGCCGGAAAGGTACAATAAAGAATTCAACATTCATTGATAATACTGTTACCCATCACGGTGGAGCAGTTTACTGGAACAGTTATAACGGTACTGTTTACAATTCAACTTTCATAGGCAACAATGCAACCAGCTACGGCGGATCATTGTACCTTGAAGTACCGACAGCAGACTGTTATGATATTATTGATAATTTTATTGTAAATAAATCCAGTTTCAGTAATGGTCATACTAATTCTTGGGGTGGTGCAGTATTTATTCAAAGAAGTGGAACTGTTGATTTATCAACATTTGAAGATTTATATTCAACTACGGGTGCAGGTGCACTTTATGCAAACAGGAACCTGAATGTTCAAAATTCCAAATTTAACAATACTCATAGTGGCAGTACCGGTGGTGGAGCAATATGTCTAAATTGGGCCAGTGCACTTTCTGTAGCTAATATTGCTAACTGTACCTTTAATAATTCTTATGCTACTTATGGTGGTGCTCTAAGAGTTTATGGTAATATTAATGTTAATGATTCTACTTTCAGCAACTGTTATGCAACTGGTCACAGTGGAGTATTGATAATGGAGAACCGTGGAAATTCATCCTTCAATAATTGTGTATTTGATAACAATTATGCTGCTACTTATACTGGCGTATTATATTTAAGAGGTGTTTACTCCAATATTACTAATTGTAATTTTACAAATAATTATGAAAATACCACAGGTAACGGTAATATTTATGTAGCCGCTGCTGCTACCATTTTGGATATCAGTGACTCCAGATTTATCAACAATTCAGCTGTAAATGGTGGTGTGATTAGAACACTAGGTGCTTCAACTATCAATACATGTACTTTCATTAATAACACTGCAGTCAATGATGGTGGTGTAATTTACACTACAGGTGCCAATTTAACAATTGAAAATTCTAACTTTACAGGTAACGGTGCAAATAGAGGAAGTGCAGTTTATTCGACCAGTGCCAATGTAAGTGTTACGTCATGTTCTTTCATAAATAATACTGTCGGTTCCTTTATCGTAGTTAAGGATAACAATGATACTAATGAATATGTTGCTGTTTTATATCAGCGCAATAATCTTATGAATGCATTTTATATTGCTAGTGTTAAAAATTTAACCATTTCAGATTCTAGTTACTGGAATCGTACCAGTATGGTTTATATTGATAGCGAATATTATGATAGTTTTGACAGCTCATTTATCAGGGCACCTAGTGAAATAATTACTGTAACTGTCAGTGATAACAATGGGGTTAAATCTGTGACCAATTATACTACAGATGATAATGGTGAAACATCCAGCATCAGTTATGCGGGACATGGTGATAGATTTACATTCACCCACACAGGCCTTGAAGGTGTTGATTATGACTTTAATAATATTTCAGTAGTTGCAGGCAGTACTGGTTTTGACAGCTTACAACTATTTTTAGATACAAAAATTGCAGAAGGAGAAACTACCATTGTTTTAACCAAAGATTACACATATGATTTAAACAGCGATACAATTGTTGATGGTGTTGTTATTTCTGCAGACAATCTAGTTATTGATGGTAATGGTTTTACTATCGATGCTCTGTATGCATCTAGAATATTCAATATCACTGGAAACAATGTGACTTTGCAAAACTTCAAATTTATTAATGGATTTGGCTCAGATAATGGTGGTGCAATTTACTGGACGGGTAATGAGGGAGTAATAAATAATTCCAATTTTGCTAATAATACCGCCAATTCAACTAGCAATCTTGGTGGTGGTGCCTTATACTCTTCTGTTAAACTAAGTATTTTCAATTCTAATTTTACAAATAATAATATTTCATACAGGGGAGGCGCAGTTTATGTTAACAGTGCTTTAACATTAGAAAATTGTATTTTCATTAATAACACTGCAGTAAACCATGGTGGAGCGGTTGTATTAAATGGTGCGGCAAATATTTCATATTCCAAATTTATAAATAACTCTGCAAAACAGGCTGCCGGAGCATTATATAACATTAATGCTGGTACTGGTAGTAAAGCCGGTGGTACAATAAGCTATTGTGAATTTACCAATAACACTGCTGCTACCAATGGTGGTGCATCATATCTAACTCCTACTCAAACCACTGTAACCTATTGTAATTTTACGGGAAACACTGCAACTACTGGTGGAGCTATATATAATTATCATCGTCAGTTAATAACAACTTACTGTAATTATGATAATAACCGTGCAAGCGGTGAAGGTGGTGCAGTTTATATTTATTCATATAATGCTAATTACCAGTCTACTATTACTGGATGTAACTTTACATCTAATAGCGGAACTATAGGTGGTGCAGTAAGAACCAGAGGTACTTTAGCAATTACGAATTCCCATTTTATCAATAATACTGCTACTACCGGAAATGGGGGGGCATGTTCTATATATTCATGGAATGTAATTACTAATGGTGCTACAACAAACAACTGTTATTTTGAGAATAACACTGCTAAAACTGACGGTGGTGCTGTTTATTCCCTTGGAACTTACACTGTAACCAGTTCCAATTTCACTAATAATTCCGCAGCTAACGGTGGTGCTGTTTATAGTACCGGTGCTGCTTTGACTATTAATACTAATTCCAAATTTGCTAATAATTCTGCGGTTAATGGTGGTGCTGTTTATAGTACTGGTGCCGGTTTGACTATTAATACTAATTCTAATTTTGCTAATAATTCTGCGGTTAATGGTGGTGCTGTTTATACTACCTGTACTGATTTAATGATATTCAGTTCTGTTTTCACGAATAATACTGCAGACAAGGGTTCGGCTCTCTATTTAAATAATATGGCGTATATTACAATTACTAAAACTAATTTCACTATTAATCAGGCAAACAGTGAGTTTATTGATCGTGTTAATGATGGTGAAAATTTAACTGCTACTTTAATCCTGTATAATCATGTTATGAGTGCTATTTATTGTAACCCTACTCCTTCAGTATTGCTTTTAATTAATGATAACTACTGGAACGGAACCGATATAGTTAATTCTAATCGTATTCCTGCATTTGAATCATTATCTGATATTTCAACAATATATCCTAATAAGACGGTCACAGTATATGCTAAAGATGCCAATAATCAGACAATAGATACTTTTGAATTAACAACAGATGAGAATGGTCAGGTTAAATTCAATTATGCAAAAGCTTCATTTGAAAGAGATCCTAAATTGATAATATTTAAATATGAAGCGGAACCTGATTATTATCGTGATGGTGATTTTACTGGTGCATTTTCATTCAGTTCTGCTTTTAATATGTTGCAGGAATTTATTAATAGGGAAATTGCTCTTGGACATTATGAAATTAATTTAACTCGTGATTACATTTACGATATTGGTTTTGATACAATTACTGGCGGTATTTTCATTGATGCTAATAATGTTGTAATTGACGGCAGAGGATATGTAATTGATGCATTAAATTCGTCAAGGATATTCTATATCAATTCAACACAGAACGTTACCTTAAAAAATATGGTATTGATAAATGCTAATGTAAACAGCAGTAATCTTATTAATGTCAATGGTTCTTTAATTAAAGTCGATGCTACACAAGGTGGATCAATATATGTTGCCAACAACATTTCAAATTTAGTTATTGACAATTTGGACTTCATTAATACTAGTTCTTCAAATGTTGGTGGGGCAATATATGCAGTTGCCGTTTCAAATCTTAATTTAAGCAATTGTCTTTTCGTTAATACTACATCATCAGATGTAGGTAGTGCCGTACAGCTTGATTGGGCATACAATATTGATATTAGAGACAGTAAATTTATTAATAGTACTGGAGGATCTATTATGTTAAATTCGGGATCCTACAACACTATCAGAAACTGTTCCTTTGCTAATATTATGATGGGTAATCAGCAAAATATTGGGTCAATCCGTGTGGATAAAGTAGAGCATACCTTAATTGACAGCTGTAACTTTACAGATTCCCGTGGATACTGGGGTGTTGGAGTTCGTATAGCTAGAACAGGTAATGGATATGTTTATAATTTAACTATTAACAATTGTAATTTCATAAATCTTACAAATCCTTCTGCAGGTGGTGCTGTTTATACTGCAGGTCATAACAGTGGAGATAATGTTTCCTATGTTCAAATTTACAACTGTTACTTTGAAAGATGTAGTCAGGAAAGTGCCACTGGTCGTGGATCTGCAATGGAATTGAATGCACATCACTCCTCAGTTGTTAATTGTACTCTTGTAAATAACATTGCATATGGTGCCGGTACCATTGGATTGTATTCTACTGCGTCCTACGCATACATTGCAAACTGTGTTTTCATAAACAACACTGCATTAGGTAATGCCGGAGGAGGAGCAATATCTGCTGAATTAGCTGCCTGTAACAATGCTAATATCTTTAACTGTACATTCATAAATAATTCAGCACCTAATTCAAAAGGTGGTGCACTTGTATTTAATGCTCGTGATTCATCAATTACCAATTGTACATTCATAGAGAATCATGCACTAACTCACGGTGGAGCTATTTCATTCAATGCGAATAACGGTTATATTTTAAGATGTTCATTTATCAAAAATCATGCTGATGGAGATGGTGGTGCAATATGTTCATATTCAGTTAACAATACAATAGACAATTGTACATTTGATTCAAATACCGCTCCTGACGGACCTGATTTTTATGCCCACCCTGGATGTAGCTTAGTATTCGTAGGTACCGTATTCAGTACAATTTTCGTAGGTGATGATAATTTGCCTGCAGATTACAGTGTGTCCAACAGTCATGGTCTAAGATCTGGAGACCCTATAACATGGGACAACGCATTTTCCTACTTGGAAAGTGTCGGTATTACTGAAAACATTGTAATTATTTTAATTAACAATAATGATAATGATATTGGTGTTAGAACAACTATAGCTAATTTCACAGAAAAAACCATTAATATTGGTGGTGTAACTGTTCGCGGTTGGAATAGCAGCAGTATTGTAAATCTTACAGGATGGAATCATCGTGCTTTCACTATTAATGCAAACAGTGTTACTTTTGCTGATTTAACTTTTGTCGGCAGTAATATTCAGAATCTTTCATCTGACAATGACGGTGGAGTTCTTAAATTCATTAATTGTGATGGTGCTCAAATAATTAATTGTACTTTCACAGGCAATTATGCTGTCAGAGGTGGTGCTATCAGTTTAAACAATAGTAATGAAGGCCGTGCATTTTTAATTGATTCCTGCATGTTTAACTACAATAACGCTACCGGTCCGGGCGGTGCTGTCTGGTTTAACAATGTTACTAATCTGACAATGGTTCTTAATTCCTATTTCCAACATAACCGTGCACTTGACGGATATTCAGCCGGTGGAGGAATTTATTATCAGCCTAGTATCAGATATTATATTGACAGTTTCACTTATGATGAAAGTAATTCCTTTGATAATCAGTTAAATATTACTAATGATAATCCTCTTGGAGGTCCTAGTGCCTTTACAGACGGAAGTCAAACTTTACTTAAATATATTTACGTATCCTGGGCTAACGGAGATTCAAACAGTAATGGTAGTGAATGGAATCATCCTACTACATTCAGCAGAGGTTTTGAACTTATTGCTCCTACAGGTACAATTTATTTCGTTGCTCCGGAAGTTTATGATTATGCACGTATTTTCCCAGGTATTGAACATATTGTTGATTGTGAGAAATTTAATATTACATTCCTGGGTAATAATAGTGTAATCAGTGGTATTACCATGCGCAGTGTTGCCGGTTTTGGTTATGGTCTTGTTATTGCTAATCTTACATTTGCCAATAATAATTTCACTCCAATCATTAATTGTGCTAATGATAATACCATCGTGAACTGTAGTTTTATTGATAATAATTGCAGCGCTATTATTAACGAGGGTGCTAACTTAATAATTAACAATACTCGTTTTGTCAACAATAATTTGAATGGTACTGGTGCTGCTGTTTATTCAAATGCATCTAATTTAACCATTTATAACTGTGATTTCAAAGATAATAATGCTACTATGGGCGGTAGTCATCTTTATTTAACTGAAAATTCAAATAATACTGTTATTTATAATTCCACCTTTAACAATGGATTGAACAGCGGTATTGTCAGTTATGCAAATGGTTTACAGATTAATGCTTCTAAATTTATAAATAATAAAGGATTATATGGTGGAGCTTTATTAATTTTAAATGGTACGGATATTATTTTATCCAATAATAATTTCACAGATAATTCTGCTGTTATTGGTGGTGGAGCCATATTTACCAATGTCTCTGTTTGTTTTGTTGATTGTAATTTCACCAATAATCATGCTAGTTTAGGTGGTGCTTTATACATTAATGCATCTGATTGTGAATTATCTGCCTTGAAGTTTACCAGCAATGTTGCTGATATTGGTGCTGCCATATTATTTGATAATGTTTCCAGTGTTATCTTCAATAATTCTGCTTTCATTAATAATGTTGCAAATGATATGGGTATTGTTTACTTTGCTCATGATGCTAATGTATATAACGATGAGAATTTGATTTTTACAGGCAATAATCTTGGAAATGAAGCAGTAAACATAGTTGTTGCTAATGGTGTTGAATTGAATGCTACCGTATTCTTTGTTAATAATGTAACAAATGCTGGTGCTACCGGTATTGCAGGTGGCATTGATGCTACTTCTCTTGAATATGCATGTGGGCATGTTTTAGATGTAGGTAAAATTTTATTTGCCAAAGCCGTCTATGTTTTAGATGATACCATTGATATATCTAATAAAACTGTTGCATTAGTAGGTAACGGATCTTCCATAAAGAGAAATAATTCAAAATATTTATTTACTATTGATAACTCCACTGTTGCTTTTAAGAACTTAACACTGGACGCAGGTATTGATGTTTACTCTGGTATTGCTGATTTGAACAATATTACATTTACAGCTACTGATGCTGGTGCTGGAGGTATTGTTTATGAGGCCGGTTCTACAGGTAGCATTGTTGATTCTAAATTTAGTGGAACTACAGCTCTTGATGATATTTATCTAGTAACTGTTAACGGCAATGTTGTGATTGATAATACAGAATTTACAAATAATACTGTCGGAGCATTACGTTTTAATGGTTCAGGTTCTGTTACAGATTCAAAATTCGTCGGCAATAAAATTGATGGTGTTGTAAGGAATGTCAATGTTACTAATGTTAATGATGTAATAATGAGCAATAATACATATGATGCCGTTTTAACCTACAATATTACTAATAATGTTATTGGTGCTGAAGCAGCTATTGATGGTACTTACGATGCAGGTGTGAATTTTGCCCTTAAAGATGTTAAATTCATGATCAATGATACTCTAAAAACTAATAAAACTGCTGATGTACGTGAAGATGGTAAATTTACCTTTGATATAACTGGAGAATTAGGAGTTGGTACATATAATTTAACTGTAGCAAATAATCCATTTGTCACTTATAATACTACTTCATTTGATATAATAAAGAATGAGATTACTGTTAACAGCCTTGTCAATGTAACTGTTGTTTATGGTATGAATGACACAATAAATATTAGAGGTACTGTTAATGCTTCTTCTTATTCCAGATATAATGGTAAAGTAAATATAACTATCAGCAGTACTGTTACTGGAAAAGAAATTCATCTGTATGATGTTAAAGTCAACAATAATATTATTAATGCAAATATTGTTGATAAAGGTACTTTAACTGCCGGCAGTTATGATGTTACTATTAGCTGTGATTATGATGAAAATTACGATTTCATTACTGCAGTATTTTCCAATAATGTAACTGTTGTGCCAGCCACTATTGCTGTGCAGTCTGTTGATGATATGAGTATTGTTTATGGTAATAATGACACTATTGTTGTTAAGGGTAGTGTTAATAATACTAAATATGGTGATAATTATGCTGGTTCTGTGACTGTCAGTATTGATGGTACGAGTATTTCTGGTAGTGGTGTGGTTGATAATAATGGTAATTTTGCCGTCGCTGTTAATGTCAGTAAAATAAATGCTGGAGAGTATGATGTTGTTGTTTCCATTGATGGTAATGAGAATTATAATCCTGTCAGCGGTGAATCCTTTGCTGATAAATTGAATGTTGCTAATGCTACTATTGCTGTTCAGTCTGTTGATAATATCAATGTTGCTTACGGTAACAATAAGACTATTGTTGTTAAGGGTAGTGTTAATAATACTAAATATGGTGATAATTATACTGGTTCTGTGACTGTCAGTATTGATGGTAC
>CADBPS010000042.1 GCA_902796575.1 uncultured Methanobrevibacter sp.
AAAATAGCCCACCCATTTTTGCAAAATTCATCTACCACTTCAGAGAAGTGGTAGTATTCTTTTGCATCATAAGATAAAATGAAATTTAAATGACAATAATGTTGGAAGTGTGGGATTCCTTATATTGTTCATCACCTTCAAAATATGAATTAACCTCGTGATTACCTTCACTTAGCGTTAGATTAATTTTAGCCAAGCCTTCAGAGTCTGTTCGAAGTGTATACGTATCATTATTAAACTCAACATTAACAAACTTGTCAGCCAGAGGCTTATTGTCCGCATCACTTAAAAGAACAACATATTCTGTGGAAGAATCAAAATTGGACTGAGAAACCATTGAAAGACTGGTTTCAACCTTACTAGATCCAGTGAATAAAAATACCCCAATAACAACTATTATCAGAATAGCAATGCCTATTAAAATCCACTTTGAATCTAAGGATACCTTATTTTCCGACCTTTTAATATATGATCCGCATTCTGGGCAAAAGAGAGAATCATCCTTAATCTCACAGCCACACTTTCTACAATACTTTGCCATGATATAATATAGTGTAATTTGAATTAATAAAATTTTTTCTTTAAGCACAAATTATATATGCTGTTTAACTGAAAGACAATACTATGATATATAAATGTTTAATCTGTGGACACATCCACAACGAAGAGGCTACTGGAGTGTTATTAAAAGATTTGGAGAAATGTCCAATTTGTAAACAAGATATAAGTAAATTTGTTGAAGTAGAAAGCATCAACACAGATATAAGTGAAAATGACTTATCATATCCTAAAGAGTTTGCAAAAAGTGACAGTACAATAAGGGGAATGGATATCATACATGAAATGGCAATGACTGGGAAAAGCATTGTATCAGCAATGTCAACAGACCTGGAAATGCCAAACTGGGATGACATATTAATTCTTGGAGGTCAGCTTGCTACACAGCCACTGGAAAGTGATGTTGAGGTATCAACACAAACAGTTATTGGAAAAACAGCTAAAAAACCATTGATTATAGAAACACCCATTTACATAGCTCACATGTCTTTTGGAGCATTATCCCGTGAAACCAAAATAGCTTTGGCAAAAGGAAGCTCAAAAGCAAAAACCGCACAGTCAAGCGGAGAAGGAGGAATACTTAAACAAGAAAAGGAAAATGCATACAAATATATTTTTGAATACGTGCCGAACAAATACAGTTTGAGTGATGAAAACCTGCAGACATCTGATGCAGTTGAAATTAAAATAGGTCAGGCTACAAAACCTGGACTTGGAGGTCAGCTGCAGGGTGAAAAGGTAACGCCGGAAATAGCTGAAATAAGAAACAAAAAATTGGGCGAAGATATACATTCACCGGCAACCATACCTGAGGTAAATTCAAAAGAGGACTTAAGAGATTTAGTATCCCAATTAAGAGACAAATCAAAAGGAAGGCCTATAGGACTGAAACTGGCCGCAGGACATATTGAAGATGATCTTGAAAATGCAATATATGCTGAAGCTGACTTTATAACCCTTGACGGAAGGGGAGGCTCCACTGCAGCAAGTCCGAAAATCATAAAGGATGCAACTTCAGTACCGACAATATATGCACTTTCAAGGGCAAGAAAATATCTGGATGAAAAGGAATCTGATATGACACTGACAATAACCGGAGGATTGCGCCTGTCATCAGATTTTGCAAAGGCTCTTGCAATGGGAGCAGATGCAATAGCTGTTGGAACATCAGCTTTAATAGCTGCCGCATGTCAGCAGTATAAAATCTGCCATACCGGACAGTGCCCTGTTGGAGTAGCCACACAGGATGAGGAATTACGTAAACGATTAAAAATAGAAAGTTCAGCTAAAAGAGTTGAAAATTACTTGAAAGTATCAACTGAGGAGCTTAAAACATTTGCAAGAATAACTGGTCATGATAATGTTCATGATTTAAACATTAATGATATAACAACAATAAACTCGGAAATCTCAAATTACACAGATATACGTCATGTCTAAAAAAAAACAGTTAACCATCATCATTATTTTTAATCCAGTTCATCTGAAGGAACTTTATAGAAAGGATTGTCCAGTACATTAACCTGAACGAATTCACTGTTTTGATTTAACAGTTCCAGGCAGTCTGCACTTAAATGACTTAGATAAACTTTGATGCCTTTTGAAGAGTATTTGTCAACAACTTCACCGATGGCTATAATTGCCGAGTGATCTGCCACTCTTGAGCGAAGAAAATTAATGACAACTGTTTCAGCATCAATATTAAAATCAAAAGACTGTTTAAAGTTGGCCGTACTTCCAAAAAACAGCGGTCCCCTAATTTCGTAATATTGAACATTGTTTTTTCTGTCAAAAGTTGCAACAAGCTGAATTCTTTTTGATGCCTGCCATGCAACATTCAGTGCACTGATTACTACCCCTATTAAAACTGCAATGGCCAGATTATTCAATACAACTGTAATTATTGTTACAACAATCATTACGATACGGTCTATTTCGGGGGCATGTTTAAGCATCTTCAGACTTGACCATTTAAAAGTGTTGAATGCTACAATAAACATAATTCCCACGAGTGCAGCTACAGGAATCAGATTAATAAGGGAAGAACCGTATAGTATCAGTAAAATCAGAACTATTCCTGCAGTTATTCCACTCAGCCGTCTGCGACCACCTGATTCAAGATTAACCATTGTCTGGCCTATCATTGCACAGCCACCCATTCCCTGGAAAAATCCGCAGAAGGTGTTGGCTATTCCCTGACCTATGCTTTCACGATTTGCTTTTCCACGTGTTTCAGTAATTTCATCAACAACATTCAGTGTCAGCAACGTTTCAATCAGTCCTACAGCAGCCATTAATACTGCATATGGTAAAACTATCATTATCGATTCAAGTGTTATCGGAACCATTGGAATGTGAAATGCCGGAAGTCCCGCAGAGACACTTGCTATATCACCAATGCTTTTTGTTTTAAGTCCTAAAAGCAGTGTTATAAGTGTAGTGACAATTATTGATATCAGTGCACTCGGCACCTTCTTTGTAAACCTCGGCAAAATATACATGATAAGCATGCTTACAGCTACAAGAGCAATCATGATTATTAAGGGCATTCCGCTTATCCATTGGCCGTTAGCCAGTTTGAACTGATTGAACTGAGATATGAAAATGATAATTGCCAGTCCGTTTAAAAAACCGTAAACAACTGACTGAGGTACTAATCTGATAAATTTCGGCAGTTTAAGTAATCCTACAATAATCTGAATTATCCCCATCAGTATAACTGCCAGATAGAGATATTCAACGCCATATGTAACAACCAGTGCAACACTGACCACCGCAACACTGCCTGCAGCACCGCTGATCATTGCAGGCCTTCCACCTAAAACAGCAGTAATTAAACAGATCATTGCTGCAGTGTAGATTCCGACTAATGGATCAAGGTGTGCAACGATTGCAAAGGCAATACATTCCGGCATCAGCGCAAATGATGTTGTAAGACCTGAAAGCAGTTCGTCTTTAACAGTTATTAAGTTATAACCCTTCATTTCAATTCACTTATTTTTTCTCGGCATTGGTGTCCATAAGTCAAATTCCCTGATTTGAGGAGGTATACCGCTGTCATTGTAGGAGTCAAGATACCCCCTATCGGATTTGTAATCTCCCGAAACTTCACACACGGAATTGTAAAATTCTATTAATCCCCTGTTTCTAATAATTGTATGTTTCGGTTTGAATGTTGATGACCAGATGTAAAATACCTTAAAAACAGTATCCGGATGATATCCCCCGCCCAAATCAATAGCCAAAACATCACATCTTTGTATTATCTTATAAACTTCAAGCAAAGTTTCATGAAGCCTTACATCCTTATTTATGAAAATCAGATTAGGAGAGTTTATTTTGATGATTTGTGATTCTGCTTCTGGAGAATTATCCAGTGCAATCAGTTTAACATCATTTTCAAGAATCAATCTTGAGGTGTTTCCAACATGACATCCCAGTTCTATTACTGTATCATTGTCATTTAAAATTTCAAGTATCTGCTTTCTGTAGTCACAAATATTATAACTGAGATTTATCATAACATATGCCTTTATTGTTTAATTTATATATATTGAAATTTTCAATATCAATATCTTGAAGAATACTTTGATTATATGCGAATACAAATACAGTATTACCCAACATTGCCATTGAACTGCCAAGGATATCATTCCTGGAATTAAAATAATCAACAAGAGACCTGACCTGGCCTGTCATTAATCCTGTCTTAAGTGAAAAATCATAGGACAAATCCAAAAAATTGGATATTGACTGGTCTTTAGTGAATTCATCAAGGCATTTTCTGCCTATTTTACGGATATTAATCTGGTGAAACTCATCTCCGATTATGGATGATGTATCAATGGCTCCGAATGTTTTTGCTCCAATATAAATGTCTTCATGGAATGATTTAACCTCACCGATTCCAGGCGCACCAGGCTTTGTTCTTAAAACCAGTCCACCTGCAGTCTGGGCAATAACATCTCCAAGACCTCCCCCAAGTGAAACTTCAACTTCATGAGCTATCTGCCCGCATTCAATTAATGAATAACCATGATCAAGAAATTCATTTAAAGCCAAACTCAAACCCAATGCCGATGCGGCCGACGTTCCAAAACCGGCACCAATCGGAAGCTGAATATCCTGTGTGATTTCAAATGTCTCATCGCTTCTGAAATGCTTTAAAACAAGATTTATAATTATATCAGTTCCCTGATTTACATTTGCCTTAAAAATTTCAGATTTTTTAACCGTTGTTTTTACTCCCTTATCAAGCAAAAATCCGGCACCGCATGAGCCCCTTTTCAAAGGGTTGGGATTATTTTCTATGGTGAAAAACCCTGTTATGTGTGCCGGTACAAATACTGTAATACTCATAGTATTAAATATGGTGAAGGTTGACTAATAAAAATTATTGTTGGCTTACTCATGAACCCATAATTTAACTTTGGTTTCTGATTCATAAACTTCTGATCCTGAAATGGATAATCCCTTTTTGATTTTACCTCCATTGCAGAGTTTTTTTAAATCATTTAGTGATGAACCGAATCCTGATCCTTCATGTGTTACAAAGGGTTTTATTGTTTTTCCTGTAAAATCAAGCTCTTCAAGCTGTGTCCACATCGGCATCGGAAGTGTTCCCCACCAGTTTGGAAAACCGATAAAAATTGTTTCATACTGACTGATGTCAGTTAGTGTCTGCTTTATTTCAGGTCTCAGGTTCTGCTTTTGTTCTTTTCTTGCTATGGCAGTACATTCCTCATAATCATAAGGATATGTGTTTACTTCTTCAACTTTAAAGATGTCTGCATCACATTCATTTTTAATGTATTCAGCTATTACCTGCGTGTTTCCCTTTTCAATGTTTTTCAATTCTCCTTTAAAGTAGTTTTCACCATTTCGGGAGAAGTATATTATTAAGTTTTCGGTCATTTTATTACCCCTATGAAGTATATATAATTGTAAAAATATATAAATGATGGTTAAAAAGAAAAATGGTGGAATTAGTCCTTAATGGATTTGGCTAATTCCGCACCCTTGTTAAAAGCTTCCTTGAGAACATCCTCATCAGGAACAAAAGTAACATCTAAAGTGTCAATAACATTAAATCCTGAAGATTCCAAGTCAGACTGGAGTTTTTTAACAGCACCACCACCCCATCCTTTTGATGAAAACACCAGTGCATTCTTATTGCTGGTAGTACCTGCAAAATTGACACAGTCAAGCCAGTACATCATGTTACCAATGCGAGGGAAAGGCTTGTTCATCATAGTAGGAGCACCAAGAGCAATTGCCTTACTGTCTAAAATATCCGTTATAACATCATCGGGACCGTCATGCTGCATGAAATACATAACAACCTCTACACCTTCACTCATAATACCTTCAGCAATCTGGTAAGCTAATTTCTCAGTGGAATGATGCATAGTATCATAGATTACAGTAATTTTATCCCTGCAAACTCCGGAACCCCATTTGGCATACAAATCAATGATTATGCCCGGATTTTTCCAGATTTGACCATGACATGGAGCAATCATTTTAATTTTATCAACGATATCATTATCTGTAAGTTCCTTAAGCTTCATCCTAAGCATAGGAGAGCCTAAAGTTACAAGATTTGCATAGTACTTTTGAGCCTCCCTTTCAACAATATCCAAAGGATAGTCTTCATCGAATCTTTTGGAATTGCACATATGCTGACCGAAAGCATCATTGGAGAAAAGGATTCCATCTTCAACTAAAAAAGTAAACATGCTGTCAGGCCAGTGAAGCATCGGAGCAGAAATAAAAGATAATGTTCTGCCACCTATATCAAGTTCATCACCAGTCTGGACAGTATTGATATCAATGCCTTCCAAATCATGATACTGCTGATTTAAAAATTTAGCGCAGTTAGGAGAAGCGTAAACTTCACCGTCAGGATTATACTTATTAATAGTTTCTAATAAATGAGATGAATGATCCATTTCAGAGTGATTTTGAACAAAAACATCAATTTTAATATCCCTGCCTTCCTGGGCAAAGGCATCCTCAATTCTGGCATCAAGCTGATTTACAAATCCTCCGTAAACATTATCAATTAAAACAGTTTTTTCCTCACCAAATACTAAATATGCATTATAGGTAGTTCCAGGAATACCATAGCCATGGAAAGTCCTGCTGTTCCAGTCAAGAACACCGACCCAATAAACACCATCCGCAATTTTTGTAGCATTAGCTTTCATAATAAAAATCACCTATAAAAAAGTTTTTTATATAATTTTATATCAATGTTAATATATATAATTTTTTTAAACGAGGTTTTAGAATTGAAAAGAATAGATTTACACATGCATTCACTCTTCAGTGATGGAGAACTATTACCTTCGGAACTTGCAAGAAGGGCACAGACACTGGACCATGAAGTTATAGCTATTACAGACCATGTTGACTACTCAAATGTTAATATGATTGTTCAGATACAGGAAGCGATAGATGATATCAATGAAAACTGGGATATAACTGCAGTGCTTGGAGCGGAAGTAACACATGCACCGGTTGAATCAATAGATGATATTGCAAAAAAGGCAAAAGAATTAGGAGCAAAAATAGTGGTGGTACACGGGGAAACATTAAATGAACCCGTGATAGAAGGCACAAATCTGGCTGCAGTAAAATCCAAATATGTAGATATACTCGGTCATCCAGGACTGATAACAAAAGAGGAAGCGGAACTTGCCCTGAAAAATGATATTTATCTTGAAATTAGTGCAAGAAAAGGACACTGTCTTGGAAACGGACATGTTGCAAATATAGCCGGGAAAGTAGGCAACAAATTGATTGTAAATACAGACACACATTCACCCGATGATTTGATAACCTTTGAAAAATCATACCAGATAGCAAGAGGGGCAGGTTTGAGTGATGAGGAATCAAAAAAGGCAATAGTTGACAATCCACGGGAACTGCTTAAAACAAAAGGAATACTATGAAAGCAACAAGATTACTTAAAATAATACGGGAAGAATTAAAGGACTATCCTATTGAATACTTGAAAAACAAGGCGGTGGATGAGAGATATCATGACCCCCTGGTCAAGAAACTTGCAAAATACAACTCACAGATATATGACGAAATCTACACTTGTGAAATAAAAGAGGATTATAAAATAAATGACGATGTAATTAAAAATATAAAAGGAGATATCAACTATTACTTTACAAAATATGCCGGAGACGACACAGAAACCAGGGAATTTACAAAGTATCTTACACTGTACCTTGCACTGATTGCCAAAAAACCTATACATCCATTCAGTGAAGATAAAAAAGATGATGTGTATGCTTTTGACGGAACATACTACTGCAAGGGAAGAATAAAATACATCCGGGATAAAAAATCACTCTGCAGGTACTGTGTCTGTAAAGACCTTGGTTTCCAGGGATTGTTTTAATATAATACTTTATATGTTAAAATTAAATCCTTGCCTAACTTAAAGGAATCTGTTAATTCCAGATTAATGCCTTCATCCATAGTATCAAAACCTTCACCGTCAAAAAGTGTTTTTGCATTAACACCGCCAACGATTTTAGGAGCAATGCAAACCCTAATCTCATCAATAAGTCCTTCTTTAATCATTGCAAAATTGAGAGTGGCTCCTCCTTCAAGCATTAACGTTTCAATACCAATTGATGATAAATAATTCATTAAAGCAGGTAAATCAACCTTTTTGTCACCGCTGAAAAAAAAGTCAACACCTCTCTTTTTAAAAACATCATAACGGTCAGTGACTATGAAATCATATTTAAATTCATTGGCCATTGCAATAACCGTGTGAGCATCCCTGTTTGTAATTCTTGAAGCTATTGGGGTTCTGCATTTACTGTCAACAACAACACGAACGGGATTGTCTTCAGGATTAGCATCAATTTTATGAACCGTTAATCTTGGATCATCGGCTAAAACAGTGCCGATGCCAACCATTATTCCGTCAACATTTCGTCTGAGTTCATGGACTCTTTTTAAATCTTCTTCACCGGAAATATTTGAACTGTTGGATGCAGTAACAATTTTGCCATCCAATGTCATAGCAGCATTTAAAATAACATAAGGTTTCATCACATATCACCTGAAATTAAACTATATATTCACCTGCAGAAATCTAACAGTTCTGTTAGTGCTGGAAACAAACATTGAATATCACAACCTGGAGATTATATATGATAAAACATCTCTTTTATCTGCAGGAAATTCATTAAAGTCTGATTGCCTATAACACCAGGCATGGAAAGTGCAACAAGAATTCCTAAAATACCGAAAACAATACCGATAGCCCAAATTACATATACTGCCTGTTTTTCGGTAATAGGCTTTCTGATAACAAATCTGATTAATGATTTAAAACCTGTTACCGGCCTGATTAACTTACCGTCATCATCAACCTGAGTCGGCTTAAACTGCTGGCGCTCCATCACTCCGGCACTGTAGAATTTCATAGCTGCATCAATAATATTAGGCATCAGAACAATCAGTGCAATTAATTTTACACGTCCGATAAACGCAACAGAAACAATGGTAGCACCGATAATCAATGTTCCGGTATCTCCAGGAAAAATCTTTGCAGGATATTTGTTGAAGTATAAAAATGCAACAAGTGCACCTAACATACTCATACTAATTATAGTTACATCGTATTTGCCTAAAATAATACATGAAATGGTCAGAGATGTCAGGGATATAATACCTAAACCCGATTCAATACCGTTAAGACCGGCCAGCATATTGGTCAGATTGGATCCGATTGAAATAGCTATTGGAATTGAAATCAAATATAATATTCCAACATTAGGTGGTGCAACCCAAATCAGAGGAAGACCGGCAAGGAACAGTAAAAAGAACTTTTCCTTTGATGACAATACCAGTAAATCATCGACAATACCAATGATTCCCACCAATAATATAACCACCAGAACAATAGCCAGGGGCAATGTTAAAAGGTCATGCATATATATGCCTGAAAACATTCCTATGATAAAACCAAAAAGAATACCAAAACCCCCCATTTCAGCAACGATAGGCTTCCATGACTTGTGTAAATCCTTACCGACAATATTGGCATCCTGCAGTTTTCTAATAATTCTTGGCATTGAAAGCCTTGTTACAAGAAAAGAGAGTAATCCACAAATTGCGGCTATTATATATAGGGGTAGTTGAGGCAATATCATCATTGTAATCATCAAATCCATTGATCTTCTATTTATAGTTATGATAATTACTTGTATATAAAACAAACTATTTATTATTAAGGATATAATAAACGCTTCGAAGAGGAATGTTGAGCTTATCAGATATTTCCTTCGGCTTAAGACCATCCTGTCTTAATGATTTAATTTCAGCATAATCATGTTTTTTGGTGCTGGTATTTAATTTAACTTTGTTTCTTCTAAGTAAATAATAAACTCTGTTAAGGGGAATATCAAATATATCTGCAATTTCAGCTGCCTTATATCCCTCACGAGCCAGTTGCAATAATTCTTCTTCATAATCACATGACTGTTTAGAATTACCCCAGTGATATTCCTTTACAATATCAATGTCCAGCTGTTTAAGAGCATAAATATAATCATCAGAAGTTCTATTGTAAACGCTAGGAGCACATGTTATTTTTTCAAGATTTGGATATTCTTCCAGCAGATCCATGACCATAGATGAGGTCAGGGCTTTTGTTACATGAACTGATGTTACATCTTCATCCATAATTTTACACCATTATTTCTTTATCAAATCCAGGAACTTCTTGGATTTAACGCTTTTAGGGTTTTTAATATTATTAACGTTTTTAATTTCCTTTTTAATCTTGGATTCATTGACATAAAATACATTGCTGATTTTTTCCAAATCAATATTAGTGTTCAGACTTAAAATAGCTGCACCTAATGCCTGGTGATTGACCTTGATATTTGAATTTTTCAGCTGCTTTTCAAATTTGAATTTCTCATATAAAATTAAGTCCTTTTCAAATATTTCAATTATTTTAATGTTGGTAAAATGATTTAAAACATGAATAACTTCTGAAAATGCATTCTGAAAGACTTTTCTTTGTTGGCGGTCAAGTTCAACACGAATGTATGGAAATGGTCCTGTTGTAATTTTACGGTTTGAAACTGATGTGGTTAAATAATACTTAAAAATATCCCATGTTATAAGGGTCAGAGCTATATTTTCAAAAATTGTTTTTTCGATAGCATCACGGGTTTTAAGATCCCTTTTAAGGGACCTGTTCAGTTCGCCGTATCTGTTTATATAATGGTATTTTTCGAATTCTTCATTTATTTTGTTTTCACGCCATAATTCTATTTCACTGGTATCAAACTCATCTATAAATGTCGGCGTGTAATTGCGGTACTTTTGAATTATATTATCATAATTTTTTATTCTTTTAAAATTGCTTATTTCCTGTTTTAAAATATCGTCCCGGATACTTTCAATTATTTTTTCCGAGTAACGCGCATAAGCCAATGCCAATGCTGTTCTAGAATGATTATCATCAATAATAGCTGGTTTTGTTCTGTGGAACTCCAGTTTTTCAATCCTTACACCTTTTCCATAGGTTTTTCTCAGTTCCTCTTCATAATTATCAACAAATTCAGTATCTATTGTTGTTTTTTTTCTAATCCAGCGTTTGTTTTTATCCCTGTATCGAAACAGCAATGATATGGTTTTAACATGGCCAGTACGTTCCTGTTTAAGTGTATTTATAACTTTTTTAAAGGAATTTCTTCCATGAGTGGATAGATTAGCTCTAAGTACTCTGTAATCACCAGATAATGGTAAAAACGGTATTATATCTACTCTATGCGTATTTTCGGGACTGAATTTAAAAGAAAATGAATGTGATTTGCATGTACATTGAGCATTCATTCGCTTATAATCAGCAAATGAATATTTTTTATAACATGAATCACATTTAAGGTAACAAAACTGGTTCAAATTCCCCAAAGCTATTTGGTGTGAGTCAATAGCTGATTTAACCCTATCCAAAATGTTTTTCTTGGCATTTGCCTTGTTTCTAAACATCTGATTGTGACGGCTGTTCTCACCAACTTCGTCAAGGGAAATCTCACCGACAGCTTTGTTGCCGTATTTATTCAGGGAAGTAAATGGTGCACCATAACCCTGCAGCTCCATATTCTTCCTGAAGTTTTTCAAATGGTCTAATCTGTCATCAAGTTTAAAATAAAGCTCTTTGAAATAATCAAAATCATCAATATTATCAATGCTAATGGAATCATTTGAAATTTCTTTTAAATATTCTTCAGCTTTAATAACAAGGACAGATTCATTCATATTAATCTATTTTACTGGATTTGCTCACCGATATCACAGTCATCAGGAGTTAATAATGCTCCGCTTTCACCGGTTGCAAGAAGCATACCTTCAGATAATGTACCGAATAATTTAGCAGGTTTTAAGTTAACAAGGACTGCAACTTTTCTGTCAATCAGTTCTTCCGGATTGTAGAATTTTGCTAATCCTGCAACAATCTGGCGGGTTTCTTCACCGATATCAACCTGCAGCTTTAAGAGCTTATCAGATTTTTCAATTTTTTCGGCTTCCTTGATTTGTCCAATTCTAATATCTACTTTATCAAAATAATCAATATCAATAATATCACTCATATTTTCATCTCCACTATCATTCAAATTCTTTTGCAGTTTTTCTTTCTGATATGCAATAACATCATCATCAATCTTTTTAAACAAAGGTTTAGCCTTTTTAACAGCATAACCTTCAGGGAGGAATACTTTGGCATCATCCCATTCATCTGCATTGGATAAACTTAAAATTTTTGCAATTTCATCGGCTTTTGAAGGTAAAAATGGTTTCAATACAATAGCCATTACCTTAGCAAGCTGATTTGATAAATACAGACAGTTGCTTGCCTTTTGGAAATCCTGTTTAACTGCTTTCCATGGTTCCTGATCATTGAAGTACTTATTACCGCTTTTAGCTACTTTAAATATTTCAAGCAGGGCTTCCCTAAATTCATAGTTGCTGATATGTTCTCCAACAGTATCCGGCAGGGCTTTGATTTGAGATTCAAATTTCAAATCATCATCGGATGGATTTTCATAAACAGGGACTTTTGAATCAAAGAATTTGCGTGTAAATGTGAAAGTCCTATGCAGGAGATTACCGATGACATCAGCCAATTCATCATTATTTCTCCTTTGAAAATCATCCCATGAAAAATCAGAATCCTTGTTTAAAGGTGCATTAATGGTTAAATAGTATCTAAGTAAATCTGCATCAAAATCCCTGACAAAATCATCAATCCAAATAACCCAGTTTTTACTGGTGGACATCTTTTCCCCTTCAAGGGATAAAAATTCACCTGCATAAATCATATCCGGCAGCTTGCAGTCATGAGCCTTTAAAAGTCCCGGCCAGAAAATTGAATGATGATAAATAATGTCCTTTCCAATGAAATGAACAACATAGTCGTTCCAGTAGTCTTCCCATTTAACGCCCGTGGCTCTTGACCATTGGGCAGCTGATGAGATATAACCTAAAAATGCTTCAATCCAAACATAAAGCACCTTACCTTCAGCGCCATCAATAGGAACAGGAATACCCCAGTCCATATCTCTGGTTAAAACCCAATCATTCAGCCCTTCCTTAAGCCAGTTGGAAGCATAATTTTTAACGTTGGCAGGTAAATTATCATTATTGTTAATATAATCTTTTAATGTATCTTCAAACTCAGACAGTTTAAATGCATACTGGTAGGTATCTTTAATTACGGGAGTGCCTCCACAGGTCATACATCTCGGACTGTCAAGTTCTGTGGGTTCAAGCGCTCTGCCGCATTTTTCACAGTGATCACCACGGGCTTCACTGCCACAGACAGGACATAATCCTTCAACGTAACGGTCAGGCAGGAATTTGTGACAATCATTACAGTAGAGCTGCTGAATATCAAGCTTGTAAATCAGCCCGGATTCATATAAATCCTTAAAAAAATTCTGAGCAATTTCATAATGAATCTTATCGGTAGTACGGGTGAAATTATCCAGGGAAATATTCATGGATTCAACATCACGGACAATCATATCATGATAACGCTTGGAAATTTCAATAGGTTTTTTATTTTCCTTATCTGCTTTAACAGCTATTGGAGTACCATGTTCATCAGTGGCACATACCATCAGCACATCATTGCCTACCATACGATTGTATCTGGCAAAAATATCTGCAGGCAGATATGTAGAACGAATATGGCCTAAATGACAAGGCCCGTTTGCATAAGGAAGTGCACATGAAATAAATATCTTTGTCATTAATTTGTTCTCCTAAATTTTTTAACTATGATTACATTTGTTAATCATTATTAATAAAATAATCTACATCAAAAATATTAAAAAAAGAATTTATTTTACAGATAATCATTATAAAGGGAAATTATATTATTTAACATTGATATTGAAGTTTTTAATTAATATATTGTTCATTTAAATATTTCCTGCTGATTGATACTAAATTAAATAGAAAAAATCGAGTCTCTAAAATTGGATGAAATAGAAATAATACTTTAATAAAAAAATTGCCTTTGAAAATAAGTTAATTTTTTAAAAGATGAATGAAAAATAGAAAAGCATGGTTGAAGTTTCATATATAAATCCACTGTCAAATGAAGGAAGGGAAATCATAAGAAGATATGGTGATTTAAACCAGCTTGAAAAGGAAAATGAATATCTCATTGAAGAGGTAATTCACACTACAAATCAAAAAATCTCAAATGATGATTTAATTCCAAAATCATACAAAGATCTTGCGTTTAAAAGAATACAATGGGCAATAGAAAAGAAAAACAATAAGAATTACAGTCAGAATGAATTTGAATACCTGCTGAATGATGCTCTCTGTAAACAGGATACTGTAGTTTATCATGTTTTATGTCAGGCAATAGCTATTCAGTTTAACATCGGGTCACGGGAGACAAGATTATTTATAGAGTCACAGGGAGTACTTGTACAGGAAAGATTATCCAAATTAACTCCATTAGTTCGAAATGAAATAATTGATGAAATTTTAGAAGAGATAAAAACTGACGGGGCGATAAAATGGAATTCCCTAAAGGATATAATAGCTTCAAAAAAACTGAAATTAAGCGAACTGCTGATAAGTGACGGAGATATTATTCTTCAGCAAAATGAATTTATGGACGAATATGGAAGTAAATTTACAGACAGAAGTCCTGAGAGAATGTACAATATACTTGTGGGAGACAGTGTAAAGGAGTTAATATTGTCCCGTTTAATAATGCAGAAAACGGAAGAATACATTAAAAAGATAAAGGAAATGTCTGCAAGAGTTGAAATGCATCCTTCAATTGTAGAGCTTGCAGAGGAACTTAAAGATTTTATTCCAAGTGAAATAAGCAAGTATAATCAGTACTATGAAGGCAGCGGCGGAGTGTATGGAAGTGTTCAGGCAGGCAAACTAAACCCTGAGGCATTTCCTCCATGTATTGAAAATACCGTAAATGGAGTAACATCGGGAGGAAGAAATGATGCTATAGTGCTGCTTTTAACTTCATTTGCTTCATACGCACGGTTATATCCAAGGATATTTGCATCTGATGAAACTATGAAAGTATCGGATTTGGATCCTGATTTGAATATAACCCGAAATGAGATATTGCCTCTGATTTTTGATGCTGCAGACAACTGTACCCCTCCGTTATTTGAAGATCAGCCTCAGGAAAAAGTAAATATCATATCCAAATTGGGATTTGGAATGCACAGTGACATTGATATTAATCATGAAGGGGAAACAACGTGGTATACACCGATGAGCTGTGAGAAAATAAAAATACATCTGCCCCAATTATGTAAACCTGACGGATCGTGCAAGGGAATTAACAATCCTCTGTCATGTTATGGGCGTAAAAAGTTCCAGTTGGACAAGAAAAAATAGTTCAATTTTTAATTAAAAAAAAATAGTTAAGACCTTATTCAAGGTCTTCTTTCCAATCATTTTCAATGTAGCCTTTGTTTTAAAAAGAAACTCGGGCTCTGGTAACTGCGTTATACATTTTTTCAATTCCATCACGGGATTTAACATAATTGGAAGTACGTGATTTTTTAATTCCGAATCTTGCAGCTTCAGCATATGAATCAATATCTGCTCCAAGATATATAAACTCCCAGTTGTGATTGTTTATCATATTTTTAATCTGGCGTCTAGTGAATTCTACTGAAGCATTTTCACGTCCGTCAGTGGTGATTACAAATAAAACTTTGTTGTCTATTTCTTTATCCAAGGTTAGAATAGTTTTTCCGATTGCATCCAAAAGTGCAGTTGAGCCTCTTACATAGTATTCTTTTTCTGTGAGATTTTCGACTTCATAAAGATCTTTTCTTTTGTACAGCATTTCATATTCATGGTCAAAGAGAATTGTTGTTACATTGCTTTTACTTTCTGGGCTTTTTCTCTTGATATAAAAGAATTAAATCCCCCAATAGTGTCTTTTTCGGAACCGTACATTGACCCGCTTCTATCCAACAAAAATACAATGTCTATTTTTTCTGAATTTGCTTTAGTATCCACAATACCATCTCCATTAATATGTTGTGTACAAAATGTACTTAAAATGTGAGTATAAACTTTTTGATAATATCGAAATATTACTGTAAAAAATTTCAAAAAGAATCTTTCATCACGACATCTGATTCAAGTTTCAAAAAAAGTTCATAAGCACATCTTATACACAAGGATATCATATAAACAAAATTAATTAAAATAAATTGCAATATTATGTAACATTGATTTAAAATAGTTAAAGTATTATTAAACATCAAATATAATACTAAAGCGAGTGATAATATTTTTGAGTTAACTTGCAGTTGCTTAAACACTTGCTGCAGCCCAGACCTGCCTTATATTGATCCATAACATATTGAGAGCAGGCTTCAATATCTATAATATCCTCTCTGGATAATCGGGAATTCCATTTCCGGGGATTAACCGCATCAACAGGACATGCTTTTTGACATTCTTCACAATCATCGCATAATGAATCAGTAATCGGAGTACCAATCTCCAAAGGCATGTTAGTCAGTACTGATGAAAGTACAACAGCAGAACCATATTCTTCACAGACGAATAATGCAGATCTCCCAATCCATCCCAGTCCCGAAGATGTTGCAACTGTTTTATATGGAATTTTTGAAAGGAGTTTATCCATATCAAATCCGTTTCTCTGAAGAGTTAATGCAAATGCATCATAACCGTTATTTTTAATTAATTTTTCAGCATCAATAGCTATTTCTTTTAATCTGTCAGCCTCCCGGTGAAATCTCATCCAGTAATATTTATAGTCTTCATCAATAATAGCCCGAATACATTCTTTTGGAAGTTTCATAACCAGTGAAATAGCAAAATTGTATTGCGGAAAATCTTCAGCATTAATAGCTGTATATCCCACTTTGGATACACCCTTATTTTTCAGATAATTTTTCAAAAAGATTCCATCGAACATTAATTGAAATTATAACATAAGTCATATTTAAATATGATGACAACATACCATAATATAACTCGTGTTATTTTTTCAGATGTTTCATTTAAAAGTTTAGGCATACCTAAAAAATAACGAAACATTTATATACTATGAGTTACAACATTATAGATAGTGATGTAAAGTTAGGCTCGCCTAAAAACACATTACTACCATTAGTCATAGACTAATACTCTCCAAAATCAAAAATTGAATTAGTTTTCCACAATTTTCTAATTCAAAAAGGAAAAAAATATCTGCCATATAATTTTTTCCGAAGTACAAGTCAAGGCGTTTAAACTGCCATTAAACGCCTATATTATCTCTTATTTTGAACAAATATTTTAACTTAACTTCGCCACGTATTTCCGCATTTGGCACAGCGTATAAAATTAGTAGTAGATTCATCAGCAGAACGTGTCTGAACAGACCACCAGTATCCTTTAGTTCCGCCACATTTATAACAGGTGATTCTGGTAGTAGGCAGCGCCTTATCTAAATTGTCTGTAACGATTATTTCAATGTCCTTATTTTTCTCACCTTTAAACTTATACTGTTCAATCAAGTCATTTTTTGATAAGGATTTAGTATAACCGCAGCTGCACTTAATTTTTCCCTTTTCAGGCATCAGCATAGAACCGCAATTCGGACAGAATTCCACAAAATCACCAAAAAAAGTTTTTATTTTAGTTAATATGAAATTAACTAAAATAATCCGGATTCTTCAAGTTTCTTTTCAAAGTAATGAGCAGCATCATCTGCCCTTTCCTTAATGATAAGACATATTATAACAGTAGCTACTGCAATAGCTATTAAAACCCAAAAGGATGGCATATAATTACTCCAGAGCAAACCTAAAGTAGCTTCCCTTACAATGTTTATAGCATATGTCATCGGCAGATACGGGTATAATGCTTTAAAAATAGGATCCATAATTTCAATCGGATAAATACCACCAGTACCTGAAATCTGAAATACCAGAAGAAGAATAGATATCGCTTTTCCAATATGTCCCAGTGCCGAAAAAACAGAATATACAAAAATCATAAATACAACTGAAACAAATGCACATGAAAAAATAAACATCAGCGGATTTGAAATACTAATTCCGATTATAAATGACAATGCAATTGTTACTGCAGACTCCAGTAATGCCATTACTATAAATAATGCCAATTTTCCAAAGTACATTTCCAATGGACTGTATTTTGTTCCGGTACTTGTACCAGGCCTTATCATTACACATGTGATTAAAGCACCAACCCACATGGATAATACTAGATAAAATGGTGCTACCTGTGATCCATAATTATCAACAGGATATAATTCAACTGTATCCAGCGTTATTGGGGAATAGAAATAGTCACCCAATGCTGTTTCATTAATACCAGTTACACCTGCAAGTGAATTTGACGCACCTGCAAGTGCTGAAGCTGCTGTTACTAATGCATAAGCTGCAGAACTTGACAATAATTCAGCTCCAGCAGCTAAACTTAATGAACCTTCAGCAAGTTCAGTTGATCCTCTGGCCAATTGAGCAGAACTACTTGCCAGATTTATTGAACCATTGGCAAGATTATTTGAACCCTGTGCCACCTGAGAACTTGCATTAGCCAAATCCAATGAAGAGGATACGACCTGCTTTACCTGACCTTCAGGAAGCTGACTTACATCAACAGCTGATTCAAGTTGTGATGCACCTTCCTGAACCTGACTCGAACCTTCCTGAACCTGAACAGCTCCCTCAGAAACTTGATCTGCTCCGCCTTCTATTTGAGAAGCTCCATCCGAAACCTGAGCTGCTCCAGATGACACCTGACCTGCACCGCTTGAAACCTGACTCGCTCCTGAAGAGAGCTGTGCTGCCCCGGAAGACAGCTGTCCTGAACCTGCAGAAAGTGATGACTGCAGTTCACCTAATTTTGCATATGCAGCCAAGTTTATAAATTCTACGATTTTAGCATTGATCTCTTTATAAACGGCATTTGCCGCCTGCTGTGAAATTCTTGGAGCAACAGGGTTTGTCTTCTCATTAACCACATAATACAACTTCGCAGTTTGAGGATCTTCTGTAGTGATTGAAACAACATTTTCACTCAGGTTTTTGGGTATTACTATTCCCGCATAATAGGTTCCATTTTTAACCCCCTCTCTCAGGTCACTTTCACTAACATAAACCCATTTGAAGTTCGTATCATTTTTCAGTCCATTCACCAATTCATTACCTACATTCAAATCTAAACCCTCATATGTTGTTCCATTATCCAAATTTGCAACTGCAAATTCCATGTTACCTGTTTTTTCATATGGATCCCAACATGCTTCAATATTCAAAATTGCATATAATGAAGGTAAAATTATTATAGCTATTAGTGTTGCAACAACAATTGGATTTGAAAAAGCTGCTTTAAAATTATCTTTTATTAACTCAATAATATTATTTATGTCTCTTCCAGCCATATTAAACCTCATTATTTTATTAAACATTAAGAAAGCCAAATTCACCAGAAACATTTATTTAAAAAAAAATTGTGCTGGACATGCAGCATCAAAAAATTCCATTTTTCCGGTAAATATTCTATTTAAACTTCCATAATGCAGTGAAAATCATATTTTAAACTGTCCCAACTTTACATAAGTTAAGAATTTACTTCACGATGCATATGCTTTAACAAGCATAAGTTTATCGTGATATCCCCCTCATCATGAAGGTTTATACAATTAAAAGGTCAATTTTTTAACTTGATTAATGTTGAAAAAAATAACTGACCTTTAGTATTGCCACTTATTATTTTTGTTATGTTGATATTTAAATTATATCAAAAAAGAGTTAACAAATAAAAAAAAATATTTTCAAAAAAAAGTTGAAAGTAGAAGATTAACCTTCTACCATAATCAGCCGCCCTGTCGCGGGATCTTTATAAACTTTACCCATTTCAGTATAACCCTGACCTGAGCTATTGGAAGTATCTGGAGTCTCGTTTAGTTCCTGACCCTGGGTAACTTCAGAAACCTGCTTCATAGCATTCATTACTTCCTGTTTTTGATCCTGTGTCATATCATCATTGAAAACAACACTCTGCATATTCCAGCTCATGATTACAAAAACAAGAAAGCCAACTGCAATAACAAGCATAGCATCAACAAGGTTGGAAGTACCTGCCATAGGGTCTTCTTCAACACGTCGAGACCGTCTTCTTTGTTTTCTTCTAACCATACATATCACTATTTATTCATATAATCTAGAACTGCATCGGATAAAGCATCCAAATCAGATAAATAACGATCATACCATCCGCTTCTGATTTTACCGATAACATAACATAAAGCACCGGAACCAATACCAACAATAGTTGTGTTAAACGCAAGAGTCAAAGATTCAGCTAATGTGGTAACATCTCCAGTACCCAAAGCAGCAAGCCCCGGACCCATAGGAATTAAAGTACCCATTAATCCTAAAGTAGGACCTATACGTGTAATAATATCGGTCTTTTTCAATGTACTATCAATTTTTTCTTCTTCAAATTCAACTAATTTACGAGCTAAAGCTTCACGGGAGTTATTATCTAACTCGGAAGAATTAGCAATTTCACTTAAAATCTTTTTCTGGGATTTAGGAATATCTGCACTGTCAATAATACTATTAAGTGCACTAACAGACTCGGCTGCATTAATATCATAAATCAAATCCCTAATAGTTCCAACAGGAACTTTTTTTCTGGAAGTATATTCAGATATTGCTCCACCAAGAATAATAATTGAAAAAATAACGATAATTAATAAAATAATCAATACCGGAATTGTTAAACTTTGTGAAATAACATCCAAAGCGCCTGTTAAATATTCCCCACCAGGTATAGCAACACTCATTTAATCACCATTAATCATTCTAAAAGACTTTTACTTTTCTTATTTAAAAATATACCAATAATTACCAAAATAACCAGTATAATTACAACACCAATTATTGATTCAAAGGAAGTTATGGTTGGAGATGAGAAATCCTTACTTAATGAACCAGCTATATTTGGAATTACAATAGCTGAAAGTAAAAAGTAAGCCCCTAAAAGCAACATGAAATTTCCTAAAATAATTGGATATGGTTTATTAATAAGTTTAGTAATAGTATTTGATGCAAAATACGTAATGACAATAACTGCAACTAATGTAGCGGCAGCATACCAACTTAAATAAAATGCGCCTACACCAATAGTAGGTGCTACAATTAATATACTAGCTACAATAGAACCGAAACAACAAGGACATGGGGCTATAACTGCAAGAGAAGTAGCAGTACTAGTATTGTGATTGTGAACCTTCCATTCCCTTATCGTAATTAAACCAGCAATAATCATTATCAAAGCCATAATAATATAAAAAATTGTATTGTAACTATAAATGGCCTGAGTAAGTTGTTCTGCATAAAGGGATGCAACAGCAGAAATCAGCAGGACCCCACCCCCATACCCTACACAGATAATAGCAAGTAATTTTTTTGACAAATTGGCTAAACCCGATGCTAAACCCACTTTTATACCAAAAACAAGTATAGCAGCAATTATACCAAATTGCCATAACATAGACATCATATCCATAATAAATCCTCACATTATAAAATTAATAAAAATCAAATACACTTAACACTATATTTTTCAAACTATATAAATATAATAAAAAAAGAGATAAAAATATTATCTCTAAAAATTAAAATTCGTCATCATTCTTTTTCCTAAAGTAACCGAAAGAAAAAATTCCAACTAAACAAATAACACAAATAATCAAAGGAATAGACATTGACTTTTCAGTAGTCGCACTGCTGCTTGAAACAGACTTCTCAATATCATAACTTTTAGATGAATCTGAAGCACTTTCACTTGCATCCTCAGAGTTATAATTATCTGAAATACTGGATGAGGCAGAAGACTGGGAAGAATCCTCACCTACACTTCTTCCAGAATCAGCATGAGATATACCTGAAGTTGAAGTGTCTGCTTTCAGATTTGAAGAAGATGAATTAGTTAAAATATAATTTTCCGTTGAATTTAAACCAGCATTTTCGTCAGCATTTACATCAGGACTGCTGTTAGGATTATTTTGGAAGTTAACAGGATTGAAGAAATTATTATTTGTGGCTTTAAAGAGTTCCTCTGCAAATCTTGCAAGCAAATCAGGGTTGATGAAATTAACAGCCCACTGCATCATAGCAATGTTACCGCAGCTACAGTCACAGCATGCAACACCATTTGTAATTATTGCTTGTGACCATGCATTGGCAAGTTCTGATAAAGTTTCAGGATCAGCATTCCAGTAATTTTCAAAAGCAGCTGTTAAAAGTGTTCCGGCTGCAGATATGAATGCATAATTATTATTGCCTGATTTCAACCAGTCAGTAACCCCAATTCCATATTTATCTTTGAAATAAATATTATATGCATCATCCCACATCTTATTTGTAACGGCTGAAGGCCTTGTTACAGACCATCCCAACAAGTCTGTTAAGAATTTGTTAGATATGTATCTGGCACCACTGTAACCTTCCTGCATCATTCCTGAAATCCATTCAGGATTTGAATATCTTGTAATTATTTCATTAGAAATTGCCTGTTCTATTGAAGTGGAATAAGGATTATTTTTGTTTCCATACATCAGCACATTCATTTTTGGAGTATTACCGTTAACATAGGCCATTGTCATTGAAAGTCCACCCCAGTAGTCAAAGAAATCATCATTATCCAAAACACCGTACACATTGGTATTACGGCTGACAATCAAATCATTGGTATTGTTGAGTACTCTTGAAAATACTGTAGGATTGGTTTCTCCCCAATAGTATTTTGAATACATATTACCCATTCTTCCAAGATAGAACCTTGACAGCTCATCAGTATCATTCCAGGTCCAGCTTAGAGAAACGGATTTTGCAATTCCAGCACCATAATCCCCAGTTGGCGGGGCGAAAATACGTGTAATGGCACATTCAGCGGCATATGTATTGTTATAACCTAATGTTTTATAGTAAATAAAATCACTAACCCAATGTTTGGAGACATAATTTTCATCAAATGATTCATTTCCAAGACCATAATAGCTTATACTTTCCATTATGTGAGTTAAACCTTCGTTTAAATCATTGAAATATTCACTGTCTTTTAAATCTTTGTTGTTTAATATGTAATAATAGGATCTGGCCAATGCAATTCTGAATGCATTATCCATTAAAATATCCTGAGTTGAATATAAATCTCTGAAATTACCACTTGTTATAACAACAACATCTATTCTTTTTTTAGCCCATCCTTCCGGACGCACTAAATCCTCTAATTTTACATATGTTGGCATTGACCTTGTTTTTGTTCCAAGACTGACTTCTTCATCATCATGTTCATGATCATCATGGTCATCATCCACTTCAACATGAGCATATCCTCCCGCACTAGGTGAAGATGTATATACCGGTTTCATTCCAAGCAGGTATAGTACAACTGAAACTAATGCACCGTCGTCCCTTGCGGTTTCGACACACCATATACCGATAGCCAGTTTTTCCGTATCGTCAACCAGTGAATCAAGTGCAAGCAGTGTTAATATTCTGCCGTACTCATATGCATCGGATG
Source organism: uncultured Methanobrevibacter sp. (assembly GCA_902796575.1). GTDB lineage: Archaea > Methanobacteriota > Methanobacteria > Methanobacteriales > Methanobacteriaceae > Methanocatella. The sequence continues at coordinate 23,698 of CADBPS010000042.1, forward strand.
TCGGAAGTTCCTGTGACTGGTCATGGAAAAAATTACTTCCGCTTGGAAGTGAATTTATATCTAGGACATCACCGGCAGGACCCGGAGCAATGTACTTTCCATTTAATGCATCAACAAATGAATCCAATTCAGTTTGAACAGATGACCTGATTAAAGATATGAATAATTTTGCATAGTCAAAGGCAGCTATTAAACTGGCGGAATGAACACCAATTACCTGAGCTACTTCTTCACTTGTATAGTATATTAATGAAGATACAACATCTGCAGAAATGTTAATTACTTTATTTCTCTCATATGAATTCAACTGATCATAATTCTTTGAATATTTTATTTGAGCAATTTCATCATATAGTGAAGTTGTTATTCCATTGTATGTGAATTTTTGAGATAATGCAGCAGATACAGACAGACCTATATCTTTATCCGTCCAGTTCTGACCAAGTGCATGCAGCCCCCAGGTGTACATTGAATCCTGTACTGATTTAATGAAAGAATCGACTTCATAAACTACATCATCATTGGACAATCTATCAAATGATTGATCGTTTAAACCCATAGCTTGGACGTAGTCATTCATCTTAACTAAATGTTTAATTTCAGATATCAGTGCATCTTTAGAATTCTGATTTAATGCATTTTCATATTCATTAATCAATCTGGATATTTCCGTTAAATTTCCATAAAGTTGAGTATAAGCTAGCGGAGAAGTTAAATGAGAAATCATTACTGCAAATCCCCTTCTTTTAGCCTGAATACCTTCACCTAAACCGTCTGAAATATAGAAGTATATCTGTGGAACATCTCCAACAACTATTGAACCATAGTCTGTAGTAGACAATAATACCTCTTTACCAGGCAGCCATTCGTGTGTTGCGTGTCTTCCAACAAAAACCATAGCTGAGGAATAATACTCCTGGAAATAATAGTAAGCAGCCAAGTACTGGTGTGTTGGAGCTACGGCAGTACTGTGGTACAGTGCATCTGAATTAGCTTCCCATCCCCTTTGAGGTTCCGGAGCCACAAAGACATTACCGAATGTTAATCCAGGAATTACAAAATATTGGGTTCCATTTCTGGTTATAGTCATTATACTTCCAGGGGCATCTCCCCATCCGTTTAAACCAGGGACATTAAGCTGTGCCCATTGTGCTTTGTAAGTCAAAAAGACATCATAATCAGAATCCAAACCAGTTTTTAAGTATTTGTTAAGTGAAGATACAATATTGTCTAAAATAGGAGTAGCTCTACTAACATAATCACTAGGCAATAAAGCGGTGATTTCACTATACCAGGTAGTTAAGCGTTCATTCATAGGAGAGGTATAATTAATAGATATAGCTATTCTAGACAATTCACCTATATAAGCAACCGGTCCTTCAATTACCTGCAATTTGGAAATATCTTCCAGACTGTTAAACCACTTTAAATACTCATCAACAGGAAGTAAAACCACGTTTGAATTGTTTGCAAGTTTTTCCAATTCACCAGGAGCCCATGTAGCAACATTAATACCTGTTTTTATTATCATGTCTTCCAGTTGACTGGCATTTTGCGGCAACTCTCCAACATCATAACCCTCTGATTTCAAAGTCAGCAGCAGATTATAAATACTGGTAATTGAATCAAGATAACTGGAACCGATATTTTGTTTACCCGGAGGGTAATTGTAATATATTAATGAAATTTTTTTGTTTGCATTTTCACAATATTTTAAGTCAATCCATGAAATTATTCTGTCTGTAAATAAGTCAATATTTACTTCATGGGCCTTGTAACCGGTACGCAATGCTCCGGTTACGGGAGATATTTCATGGGTAACCCCACCGACAAATGTTGATTCAATAATTCCCTGCGCTTCACCAATAGCTACATGCCACCATTTATCACTACGGTTTCCAGGCAGTCCAGTGACACTAAGTTCCCATTCTTCATTGCTGACATAATCAGAATGTACTGCTCTAAATACAGGAACTCCCATTGCTTCAAAGCAACTGGTTACATTATCAAATAATGTTCCGCCTATACCATAAGCAGGCATTGAAACTATAGCATCAACATAACAATCATAGGAAGTAGGATTTTTTAAAAATTCACTATAATTTGGAGCATTAGTGAAATATTTAATCATTACTTCCAGCTGGTCCTGGGATCCTCCCGCAGCGACTACCGGTATTACATTCGCATCTTTTGATTCAAGAGATCCTATTATTTTATAATATGGTTCTAGCGCTACACTTGACACATACATATTACTTTCAAGTAAACCAACAGTGTATTTCCTAGAGGAGCTAAAGAACAATGCTTTATATTCCTCTAAAGTCAAATATCTATCTCTGTATATACCGTACTGATAGGATTTATGAAAAGAGGGTTCACCATACTGACAATTAAAACCAACCATATTCAGTGCCCAAAGAATTTCATTCAATTGATTTTCCTTGTCATTGCAATTTTTATATAAAACCGCTTTGCTGAATTCTGCATTTACTTTTTTACCATTTCCATGGGTAACATAATCGTATACATCATCATAGCTTAAGCCTCTTTTAGTTTGAGTGAAATATTCATTTAAAAACTCATCGCTATATACAGAATTATCGAAGATTTTAGTGTAATTAATAGTTGAATGTTTAACCAGGTTAAATGATTCCAATTTAGAAGTTGCAGATGTTTGCAGTATTAAAAACAGCCCCTTATTTGATAAATTAGGATCTTTATTTAAAATATTAGTTAAGACTGCATCTGCATCACTGGTCAGCCAGTTAACAATAACAATGTCACTTTCATTAACCAGATTATAGATTTCATCCTCTTTCATGGAATACACTTGATCACAACTTCTTACCTGAATGTTTACATTGGAATAATTATTTGAAACCTCTTTGGCTGCTGAATCAAAAACATTGGTTCCGCCATTGTCACTGATTAATAATACTGATTTATCACAATCAGAATCAGAAGAAATTAAATTATCATCTGCAAAACATACATTGAGAGAAGTTATGATTAAAATGATGAAAAATATTAAAAATATCATTTTATGATTAAAAATCGATTTTACACCATTAATATTAAAACCTCCATTTGAAAAAAACCAAATAAAAAAGTTCCTTTCAATATAATAATAAATGGCTTAATATTAATAAAGATAATTAAAGTATTACGAATCAAATAAAATTATGGGAAAAAGTAATACTAAAAAAAATAAGGAGAAGTTTATTGATAAACTTCTCTAAGCAGTAATATTAATAGTATTTGCAATACTGCAACCGTCGTAAGTTGATGTTATAATGTATATACCTGCAGGTAAGTTAATATTTAATTTTGCCTGACCAGTTTCATTGGTTGTCCGTTTATACATCACACCATTAACATTGAATTCAACAGTCTTATTGTAGTATGGCTGACCTGTTTTATCAACTAAAGTAACAACAAATGGGTCTTTAGTACCTTGTTTTTTGACTAAATCATCAGCAGATAAAGTCGAGAGTACTTCAATATTATTGGATATTGTACAGTTCTTATATTCAGCAGTAACAGTGTAATTGCCTGCAGGCAAGTTGATATTTAATTTTGCAACACCACTGGCATTTGTTTTACGTGTGTAAAATACACCGTTAATGTTAAATTTAACACTTTCACCTTCACCAACAGGATTACCGTTATCATCCACTAAGGTAACGTAGTACTGAGTATCATTCTGGAAGTATTTTGTGATATTTTCACCGATAATTCTTGGAAGAACAGTAATATTATTAGATTTTAGTTCGCCAGATTCAGGATTATATGCAGTAATGATATATTCACCCTGTGGTAAGTTAATATTTAATTTTGCAGTACCGTTGGTGGTTTTACGGATATATTTTATACCGTTAATATTGAACTCAACAGAACTATTATCTTTTAATTTATTACCTTCACTGTCAACAAATGTTGCATAGAATTGGGTACCGTTTCTGAAAACCTTAACTACATCATCAGCTTCAACGGTAGGTTTAATAGTAAGTGTAGTGTTTACAGTTACATTATCAACAGTAATATCAACAGGATAATCACCACTGCCTAAATTAACCGCCATGGATATTGTACCATTTTCATTACTTCTTCTTGTGTAGTTTTTACCGTTAAGATTAATAGTAGCTGTTTTATTAAACAATGGATTGCCTAAATAATCAGTTACATTAATAGTAAGATTTTCCTTATCACCGTAATATTTATCATTACCTGCTACAACATTGATTTTGACATCTTTAAATTCAAGTGCAATAATATCAGCTAAAGCTAAAATAGTTGAACCGGTTGATTCAAAAGCAATGGTATTTTCATCTAAAACTTTACCACTTACATTTGCTTTAAAGTAATCAAGGGAATTTGATGAACCATTCCAGACATTAGTGTAAGTTTCATTGTTAAAGATGACATTTCCTTCACCGTTTTGAGCACCTGCACCAATAACATATAATTCCGCACCGATAACATTTCTGCTGTCGAAATCCATGAAAGTATATGAAATGGAATCGAGATTAACATATTTGGATAATAAATCAGCATTTTCAGAAATATAAACTACTTTGTAAGTTTCACTTTCATTATTATCAGTTAATAATATTAAAGCAGGCGGATAAACAGCACAGCTACCATTGTTTTTAAGTAAATTCAAGGTATTTTCACCATCAACCAATAAATCAGTTACATTATAAACAACTAAACCGTAAGCATATTTACCATAGGTACCCATATTGGACTGGTCACGATAATTAGCTATTGGAGCTATAGTGGCATTATTGAATGTAATATTCCAGTTGTTAAAGTCATCACCTATTTTATCCCAATTGTAACCTACATAAAGCAGTCCTTCTTTAACATCCAAATCAGTAACATTCCATGTGACTGTTCGGTTGGTAACACCAGTACCAGCATAAGCAGTGTCATTTTGAGTTAAAATAATAACATCACCGTTAATTTCGTAAACGCGAGTAATAGTACCGTTGGATGCAGGATAAGCATAATCTTTACCTAAATTACCATTGTACAATACATTATATGAAACATTGGTTGAGTTTAAAAGATTGCCGAATCTGTCATAAATTTCAAGAGTATAATTGGTTTTTGTATTATTAGCACCATTAACAGTAGTTTCATCAATAGGCCTTATTTTAGAATCAATGAATGTTAAATTTTGAGAGGAATTACTGTCAATATTTAATTCCTGAGAGTCAATTTCAACACCATCATTTAATAAGACTACAGTACCGTTAATTTTTTCGTTGGAGTTTTTAATATTAATTGTTAAAGTATTGTTGACACCAGCAAAAATGGTGTTTGCATATTGTGGAGTAATAGTAGCATTTACTGCATAAAGATCATCATCTATTTCACAGACAATAATGCTTTGAAGAGATAAAATGGTTGATCCGGTAGACTGGAAATAGATGGTATTATTGGTGTCAATAATATCCGTTATATCCTCTACAAAACAAGCAATAGAATTACCTGTACCGTTCCAAACATCAGTAAATGTTTCATCGTTAAAGATGATGTTTCCTTCACCACTTTGAGCACCAGCACCGAAAACATATAATTCTGCACCAGCCAGATTTTCAGTGTCAATATCTATAAAGGTATATGCACCAGAGTCAATATTAGCATATTTAGATAATAAATCAGCATTTTCAGCTATGTAAACAGTTTTATGAGTTTCGCTTTCATTATCATTGGTTAATAATAATAGAGTAGCAGGATAAACAGCACAGCTGCCATTGTTTTTGAGTAAATTCAAAGTATTTTCACCATCAGCAAGTAATGCGGTTACATTATAAACAACTAAACCGTAAGCATATTTACCATAGGTACCCATATTGGACTGGTCACTATAATTAGCTATTGGAGTTATAGCAAAGTTGTTAAAGGTAATATTCCAGTTGTTAAAGTCATTACCTATTTTATCCCAGTTATAAGATACATAAAGTAATGCTTCTTCAACATCAGATTCATTGAAATTCCAGGTAGATGTACGATTAGTAACACCAGTACCTGCATAAGCGCTGTCATTTTGATTTAGAACAATAACATCACCAGTGATTTCGTAAACTCTGGTAAGGGTACCATTGGATGCTGGGTAAGCATAATCTTTACCTAAATTACCATTATACAATACAGTATATGAAGCATTAGTTGAGTTTAAGAGATTTCCATATGAATCATAAATTTCAAGAGTATAATTAGTTTTTGTATTGTTAGCACCGTTAACAGTGGTTTCATCAACAGGTCTTATAGTAAGATCCATTAAATCAACAGTTTTACTTTCATTAGCTGCAATATTTACATCCTGAGATGCAACTTCTTCACCATCATTTACAAGTACAATAACACCACTGAAAGCTTTACCCGTATTATTAAGAGTGATTGCTAATGTATTGTTAACACCTGCAAAAATAGTATTTGAATACTGAGGTTTAATAGAAGCGCTTATAGTGGAATTTTCAACATTATGAACTTTTAATAATTGAATAACTGATTTGAATGACCCATATCCTTCATTGGATGCAGTGTATGTGAAATTGGTGTCTTCTCCTTTTACAAATTCATCAGTTATGTCCCAAAGTGAATATTTAAACATGTGTGAATCTTCGTAATCAATCGGATCAGTTAACAAATTATCATTCAACTTGTATGTTGCATCATATGTAGACAGACCAATATTTTCAAAGGTAACAAAATCATATTCACCGTCAAAGTCTTTGGTGGAAACAGTATTTGTTCTTGTAGCTTTAGTCCATGATTGACCCGCATTTAACCAGTAGGTAATATTATCGTTATCACCATCATTATAAGCAAATATTAAAGCTATTAATTTAATTCTTCCATCAAATGAATAACCAGACATGTTTGTATTAACAACAGATATCTTAATTTCATCTCCAGAAGTTAAATCTTTAACATTATCTGTAATATCATAAATCATTTGATATGAATCATATTGTCTTGTTGTATGATTATTAATAGGGTAAACAGTTGGATCATTTGCAGTATTTTCACCGAATACCAAAGTTTCATAACCAAGTACAGTTGTTGTATTATTTACGGTTAATGATACATTGGAATATAATCCATAGGTTGGAGCACCACTACCCGAATAATCATTTACAATTACATTAACTGATTTTATTTCACTTACATCATCAGGGACAGTATATGACAATTCGCCAGATGTTTCCCAAGGATTTTCAGTCGCTATATCGACATCCCCTGAGACAGATCCCTCATCGATTAAAGGCATTGCATTATCTTCTGCAGAAACAACACCTAAAGATATTATGATAATAAATGAAAAGAAAATCATGCATAAAAATTTATTTTTAAAATTCATAGTTCTCCTCCATTTTTAATAAAACAAGCTAATTTCTTCATTAGCCATATATAGGTATAAATAAAAATAATATTTAAATATAATTAAAGTATTACTATGTAAATAAAAATATCAAAAAAAGTATTACTGAATTAAATACATTTAAGGTTATTGAAAAACATAAAATACAACCATCAAAATAATAATGGGGCGAATCAATGATATGGAATGAAGAAATAGAAACTATGTCAAGGCAAGACCTTGAAGAATTACAACTTAAAAAACTTCAAAAAACAGTGAAACAAGCATTTGATAAAATACCATACTATAATAAAAAATATAGTGCATTGGAAGTTTATCCTGAAGATATAGAAACTTTAAAAGATATAGAAAAATTGCCTTTCATAACAAAAGATGATTTGCGTGAAAGTTATCCATTCGGACTTTTTGCTGTAGATATAAAAGATATAAAAGAACTTCACTCATCATCCGGAACCACAGGAAAACCTGTTGTATCAGGATATACTGAAAAAGACCTTGATACATGGGCAGAAACAATAGCACGTGGATTAACGATGATGGGAATTGGTGAAGAGGATATTCTTCAAAACACACACGGATACGGAATGTTCACAGGAGGATTCGGAGTGCACTACGGTTCACATAAAGTAGGCGCAGCAATAATTCCAATTTCAACAGGACAGACCAGAAGACAAATTGAGATAATGCAGGATTTCGGTACTACAGGACTGATATTCACACCATCATACGGAATACACCTTGCTGAAGTTGCAATCGAAGATGGAATAGATCCAAAAGACCTGAATATAAAAGCAATAGGTTTCGGAGCTGAAATGTGGACGGAAGAAATCAGACAAAAAGTGGAAGATCTCTATGGGGCAAAAGCATATAATATATACGGACTGACTGAACTGATGGGACCTGGTGTGGGAATCGAATGTGAAGCGCAAAATGGACTGCACATACCTGAAGATATATACTATCCTGAAATAATAGACCCTAACACCCAGGAGGTACTTGGACCAAATCAAAAAGGAGAGCTTGTTTTAACAAACCTTGAAAGAGAAGGAATGCCAGTCATACGTTTTAGAACAAAAGATTTGACTGAAATAACTTATGAAAAATGTGACTGCGGAAGGACACATGGAAGAATAAGCAGAATAACAGGCAGGTCAGATGATATGATAAAGGTAAAAGGAGTAGCAATATTCCCATCCCAAATCGAAAAGGCATTATTGAATGCCGGAGACGTTGAACCTCATTATATGATAATAGTCACAAGACCTGAAACATTGGATAAAATTGAAATAAAAGTGGAAATATCCGAAGACATCTTCTTTGATGGTGTAAAAGAAATGGTATCAATCAAAGAAAGAATTGAAAAGTCAGTTGAAAATGAAACAGGTATCAGAGCTAAAATAACACTTGTTGAACCGAAATCACTACCAAGATTTGAAGGTAAAGCAAAACGAGTTATAGATGAACGGGATTTACATTAGGTGATTAAAATGAAAATAAAACAATTATCAATATTTTTACAGAATAAAATTGGAAGCTTATCTAATCCATTGAATATTCTCAGCGAAGAAAATATAAACATCAGGGCACTAAGTATGGCAGATACATCGGAATTTTGTATTTTAAGGCTTGTTGTTGATAATCCGGATAAAGGAAAAAAAGTTTTGGAAAATAATGACTTTCTTGTGAAATTAACAGAAATTATTGGTGTTGAAATGAATGATACCCCGGGCGGTCTGACCAATGTTTTAAAAATACTTAAGAACAACAATATTGATTTGGAATATTTATATGCTTTTACTCATGAAAAAATTGGAAAAGCTATTTTATTAATACATACCAATGATAACGACAAATCAATTGAAGTATTAAAAAATAACAACACAGAAGTTATTTCACCTGAAGAAGTATATAATCTGTAAGATTTGTATTAAACATGATTTTTAAAATTAGAAAAAAAGGCGTTTAAAAAAAACGCCTTAAATTTGGTTTTATTTATAATTAACTGCTCTTTGTTCAAAGTATGCTTTAGGATGAGCACAAACAGGACATTTTTCAGGAGCATCTTTTCCAGTGTAAATGTGACCGCAGTTACTACATTTCCAGACAATTTCCTCCTGCTTATTGAAAACACTGTCATTTTCAACGTTTTCAAGAAGAATCCTGTAACGTTCTTCATGCTCTTTTTCGATTTCAGCTACTTTTCTAAAAAGAAATGCAATGTCATCAAAGCCTTCTTCTTCAGCTTCAACAGCAAACTGAGCATACATTTCAGTCCACTCATAATTTTCACCATTTGCAGCTTCTTTTAAGTTGCTAATAGTATCCTGGACATCGCCACCGTTTAAAAGTTTAAACCAAATTTTAGCATGTTCTTTTTCATTTTTAGAGGTTTCTAAAAAAATGTTCTGAATCTGAACATAACCTTCTTTTTTTGCTTTGGATGCAAAATATTGGTACTTTGTATGAGCCTGAGACTCACCAGCAAAAGCTTCCATTAAATTTTTTTCAGTTTTACTACCTTTTAGGTCAGTCATAATATCAACCACATTATACATAGTTATGAACAATACTATAAAAAGGTATCTATTTTTAGTTAAGCAAAAATTTATATGATATCATTGCAAACATCATAGCAAGGTGAATCAAATGTCAATATATGAATTTGAGGTAAAAGAATCAGATGGAAATATAAAATCACTTGAAGAATATTCAGGAAAAGTTTTATTAATTGTCAATTCGGCAACAAAATGTGGATTCACACCACAATACATGCAATTAAACGAAATATATAATGAATTCCATGAAGACGGATTTGCAATCCTTGATTTCCCCTGCAATCAATTTGGAAAACAGGCTCCCGGAACAGCAGAGGAAATCACAGAAGTATGCCGTAACAAATGGCTGGTTCCATATGAAATATTTGAAAAAGTAGATGTAAACGGAGAAAATGCAGATCCATTATTTACATACCTGAAACAGGAACAGGGATTTAAAGGAATTACAGGTAAAGGAGCTACAAAATTAAAACTGGTTTTAAAAGCAATGGACAGACATTATGCAGAAAACGATGATATTAAATGGAACTTTACAAAATTCCTGATTGACAGACAGGGAAATGTTGTTCAAAGATTTGAGCCTACAGAAGATTTGAAAGATGTAAAAGAAAAAATAAAAGAGCTATTGTAAAAAATAGCTTTTTTAATATTTTAATTCAGGACAACTAACACCATTCATTAAACAGATGTGTCCGAATTTTTTTCTAATAATTCTATTATTCTATTGTTTTGACGTATCATTTCTTTGTTTTGAATTATTAGAATATCTAATTTTGTTTCAAGAGAACTGTTAACACCCAATACATCATTAATACCGTTATCCTGAGGTTTTGATGTTTTAACCTTATTGGAGAACCTTTCCATAGGGTTTGTTTTGGTAACTTCTTTTTCAATCAGTTTTACACCGCAGTCAATGCAGTACATATCATCATCATTATATGATTTGTTACATTTAGGACATATCATTCAATCACCTTAACCTGGTAAGTAAATACCATTTTATAAAATCATCATCCTTGTCAACATCATTATGATGGTTTGACTGATGAACATAATTGGAATTATCTTCCGTTGCCTGATCAATGTACTCTCTTGAATCATGCTCCTTACGGCTTTCTTCCAATAATCCATAAAATACATCTGCATCCATATCACTTCCCGGAGATGATTCTACAACATGAGATATTTCTGAAGTGATATTATTTCCTTCATAAGAAAGACAGTATACAGATTCATTTACAGGAAAATATAAATAAGATACATTTGTCTTTGAATATGAGTTATATCCTGACAGAAACATACATGGACGATCAGCTACAGCTGTTTTTTCATGAGTATCAGTTATGTCATAATATCCACCATAGTTAGACACAATATATTCATCAACACATGAAATACCGAAGTCATTAAATGTTTTATAAACATAATGACTGTTTTTATGTGTTCCACCAGAGTATTTGGATGGAATTTCAAAATCAACACCGTTAACGGATACATGACTATACTGAGACGCACATACACTTCCGATCAATAGAAACACAATCATTATTAAAAATATTTTCTTCATCACGATAGACTATGTTAATAAGTAGTATATAAAAATTACTTCAAAAACTAAAAATTTATATACTTTAAAAACAAATATTGTATTGTTCGTATTTTACATACTTTTTTTCATAATACGAACAAATGGTGATGGTTAATGATAAGCATTCGCTTGTATTCCTTTAGTGGTGTTTAGGAAGAGAATGCTTATTAAATTAAAAAAATTCTTGTTTTACATTATTTTAAGGTGATTATATGGAAAATAATGCTGGAAATTTAAAGAAATTAATTGATGAATATTTTGAACTTGAGGATAATAATGCAACTGAAGATCAGTTAAACGAAATAGCTCATAAAATTGACCATGAAGTATACAACAGTGAACTGATAATGCTTTTAAACAAAAATGGAGATAAAGCTGAAGTTGCTGCACTACTTGTTGGAGAAGAGGAAGATGATGAAAGCTTCTTTATTCCAGTATACACGAGTAAAAGCGAAGCAGATAAAGCCACTGAATTTTTTATGGAACAGGAAGGCAGCGGCGAATTCGAATTTGAAATACTTAAAGGCTCTGAAATAATAGCTACATATCAGGAAGATGATGATTTCTTAGGTTTAGCTATTGATGCTCCGGAAAATGGATTTGTAGTATTTGCTGATACAGTACATGACTGCTGTGATGAATAAACATGAAACTTAAAGATTATAATTATTATGAAAAAACCGGTGAAGGAGGATGTGTAAGCCAAATGAGAGAATTCATTGACTTATACATTGAAATTCTCAAAAGAGTTAAAAAAGAATCATCACCTGAGTTGGATGGCGTTAAAATCAACATCAAACGGACATATCCAAGTGAAATTTATTTAACATTGGCTGATGAAAAGGATGTGCCTGTTAAATTTACTTTAACCGAAAAAACCAAGGAATATATTATACCAATATTTACTGACATCTGTGAATACAAAGAAGGAAGTGAAAAAATTTCAAAATTATTCCTTGACAAACTCACATTAAAAACATTATCTGTTGAAGATATTAAAAAAATAGGCACTGATGATGATTATTTTAAAGGAGTCGTTATTAACCCCCATTCACAGAACTTCATAATGGATAAAGAAGGTAATATATAATTTAAAAAAAAAGAGTATTGAAGATTTACTCTTCATCCTCATCCTCGTTTTGACCGTTATTTCTATAATATTTATACCTATAAGACATTTTAAAACCAGATATAACTTCTCTTTTTGGCCGACGTTTAGTGCGAATCCTCTCGTCGATGACAAATTCCTTCTGATAGTTCTTATTTAAATTCTTATTCTGCAGAGGACGAACTCTCTTATGCCGTTCATGAGGAGATTTATACATTCTTTTTCTAAGTAAACGTCTGCGATTGGTTACTAATCTTATCACAAAAATCACTTATTTTTAGAAGCAGATTTATCTAAAGTAGCTTGAATTTCATCAATTCTTTCAACAACAACCTTAATAGCTTGTTCACCTTGACGGGTTGGATTAATACCCTGTTCAACAAGTAAAGCATCCCTGATATCCCTCAATCTATCAATTGAATCAATTTTCATAATGGTTGAATAAAACATCTAAAAAATTCCTCCATTTATTCCAATAGTAATATTATATAAAACATTTAATTTAAACTTATCACTTAAAAAAATATATAGTATGAAATTTAAACCAAATAAATGATGAAAATTGAAAACATAATACACGACGAATTAAAGGAAAAAATAAGAATGATTTATCTCTATGAGGAAAATAACAATTCAAAAATGATTGAAAATACAGATAACTCAATAAAAAAATATCTTTCTGAAAATGAATTCATAATATCTGTAGAAAATGATGAACTGGTTAAAATCCCTTACGGAAATGATGGAAATTATGTTATTCCTATTTTTACAGATTTAAACGAATATGAACGTGGAATGGAATATTACGAACTAAATAAAATGATTAAAAACAAGGACTATGCAGTAGGCAAAATAAAAAAAATAGATGATCCTAATTTTTTAGGATATCTAATCAACATAGCTAGTGTCAGCTATATTACTTGTCTTTAAGGAAATCTTCGGATATTTTTTTTACAATTTCCTTAAATCTTTTTGAAACTTCACTATTAGGTTCCAGTGTTGATACAACACCATCTTTGTTCGGTGAATCACTAACTTCTTCGGTTAATGGTAAATCTCCAAGATATTCAATTTCCATTTCTTCAGAGAATGCTTCACCGTCACCTTTACCGAAAATATTTAATTTTTCCCCACAGTGAGGACAGATGTAATAAGCCATATTTTCAATTAATCCAATCTGGTCAACATTCATCATATTAACCATTTTAACACATTTTAAAACATCTTCCTGAGATACTACATTTGGTGTTGTTACCATAATTACAGCATCAGTATCAGGAATTGTCTGTAAAATAGTTAGCGGTTCATCACCTGTTCCAGGAGGATTGTCAATTATTAAAACATCAAGTGGACCCCATTCCACTTCAGCAATCAATTGTTTTATGGAACCGGATTTTTGAGGACCTCTCCATATGATAGGAGTATCAATACTGTCTATCATAAATGCCATAGATATAACTTTAAGACCACTTGGAGCTTCAACAGGAACCATGTTACGATTTTCATTGATAAATAAATCCTCTCCTTCAAGACCAAGCATTTTAGGTATATTTGGTCCATGGATATCAGCATCCAAAATACCAGTTGAGAATCCTAATTTCTGAAATGTTTCAGCCAGATTAGCAGCAACAGTTGATTTTCCAACTCCTCCTTTTCCACTCATAACAGAAATTTTGTATTTGATCTGGCCAAGATTTTTAGATAATTTAATTTCCTGTTCAATCATTTGTCTTTGTTGTTCTGGAGTCATTTGACCACCATGATGATGGCCATGATGTGGATTTTCAGCCATAAATATCATCTCCCTTAATTAAATTTTTTACTAACTTCTTCAACAGCAAGAACTAAAGGATCTGTAACCATGGAAACAGGAGGTGCATAAGCAAATTCCACATTACTTAATTCAAAACAGGTTAAACCTTCTGTAATAGCTAATGTCATTGTATCAATTCTTTCAGCAACTCTTTCTTCAGCTATTATTTGACAACCAATAATTCTTCCTTCACTGTCACAGATAACTTTAATATCCATCGGTTTTGCATTAGGATAATAACGTGCCCTCGTAAGTGCTTCTATTTTTTGTACAATCGGTCGGATTCTGTTCTGCTGTGCGAAACTTGAAGTATAACCTACAGCACCAAATTCCAGTTTTCCGATTTTTGATACCATTGAATTTAAAACCGGATTAAAATTGGATTTTTTACCACATATTGTTCGGGCTAATGTTTTTGACTGACGGACTGCAGTTGTTCCTAATTGGCTGATTGTATTTGATCCAAGTATCAGGTCTTTGGATTCGACACAGTCTCCGACTGCATAAACATCTTCGACACTGGTTTCCATGTGTTCATTGACTTTAATTGCCCATCTTCCAATTTCACATCCGGCCATTCTTCCCAAATCAAGTTCAGCCCTAACACCAGTAGCTATAATAACTAAATCAGCATCCATTACTTCATCATCCCCAAAGCATACCTTTTCAACAGATTTTTCACCAATCAGTTTGGTAACAGGTTTGCCTAAAACAACATTGATACCTTCTTCTTCAAGATAGTCAACAATAATATCTGCCATGTCTTTATCAAGAGATCTTGGCACTATTTGCGGCATCATTTCACTTAATGTAACATTCAAACCTTTTTCCATTAATGCAAACGCTATTTCAATACCTATTAAACCGGCACCCATAACAACGGCACTTTTAGCATCATTGATAGCATTTTGAACTTTAACTCCATCATCAATGTTTCTGATTTGATAAACACCTTCCAAATTAACACCATCCATTGGAGGAACAAATGGATTACCCCCAGTAGCTAAAACTAATTTATCATATTTTATTTCTGTTGATTTAGAATTCTGTTCATAAGTAACAGTTTTTTCATTACTATCAACTGAAGTAACTTCAACTTCTGTAATAATATCAATATTTTTAGATTTATAATCTTCAGGTGTTCTCATTACAATATCATCAAACGAAGCAATTTTTCCAGACAATACATAAGGAATGGCACATGGAGAATACGCAACCTTATTATCCCTTGTAAGAACAGTTATTTCACAATTACTATCAATTTTACGAATATTTGAAGCTGTGGATATTCCTCCAGCCCCACCACCTACAATCACTATTTTCATTATAACAAAACCTTCCATATAACAACTAATTTGTCTAACAATAAACACTTTGTCAATAATGAATATAAATAATTAAGGTATATAATCTCCACAGAACAAGTTTGTTATTTCTAATATTAATTCTAATTTTCAACCTCACCATATATAAATTATCAATTCAAATTTATAATTATGAAGAAGCTAGATTTTAATCTGAATGAAAATCCATTTATAAACTTCCAGTCCTCAAGGTACACAATGTCTGCAAGAGTTGATGTGGAAAAATTATGGAAATATTGTAAAAAAAGTGATTATTCGTTTTTTATACTGAGTTTAGGCTGTCTGATTAATAGTGTAAACAGCGTTGGAAATTTGAAAAAAAGAATAATAAACAATGAAGTTGTTGAATATGACTATCTTGAGGGAGTAACACCAATAATGGATGAATGTGATAATGATTATAAAGAAATGAAAGTTAAAATACCTCAAGAATTTAAGGATATTTATGAATGGCATGATTATGCTAAAAAATTAAGTAAAGATATTTTAAATAATAAAAAAGACTGTTTTACACTAGCTATGGAAAAAAGAGATTTTACCAATATTGCGAATTTTTCATGTATACCCTGGGTTGATTTTGATTCTGTCACATCCTGCGTTTTAAACGGCAGACAAATCCAGCCATTAATAACCTGGGGTGGAGTAAACAAAAATTATGAGATGAGCATTTCCATAACCGTAAATCATATATTCGTCCATGGATATGACTTAGGATTATTCTACAGAAATGCACAGAAGGAATTCAATCAGGCATATCCGTAACTTACAATATTTCCGTCCTTGTCAACAACACGCATATAACCGTCATCATAGTAAACTTGTTCATATTCTCCAAAATCTTTACGACGAACCTCATGCAATTTTGGATCCCATCCATCAGCGGTAACTTTATCTTCTTCACGGATATCGGCGCTTTCACTGCTGGTTGAAGCTTCATTAACCGGTTCAACAGATTCCAATTCTCTAATTTCGATATTTTGTGTTATATTTGACTTTGAATATTTAAAATCACCCTGAAAAACAATATTAACATTATAACTGCCAGGAGATATATTATTCAGTTTAACGGATGCCTCACCGTTGCTGTTTGTTGTAGCAACAAAGCTGTTTCCACCAATATTAATGCTAATTTTCTGATTTGAAATCGGATTATTGTTGCTGTCAGTTAAACAAACTGCTATAGAATCGCCTACATATAACTGATCGGCACTGATCATTGAAATATTGGTTGACTGTGCGAAAGGATTAACCAGAATTACAATTCCTGCAACCAGTATAATAACAATAATTGCCAGCAATATTATAATTATCTTATTTGATTCTATTGAAAGCCCCTTTTTATATTCCCAATATTTTTGAAGCATTATCATATAGAATAGCTGCTCTTTCATCATCAGACAGGTTGATTTTATTGAACAGTTCAAATTCCTTGTCTGCCTCCCACATAGGATAATCGGTTCCCCACAGTACCTTATCAACACCATATGCTCTAATAAGCTTTTCAGCGGTAGATGGTGATAAGTCATAGAGACTGGAACTTAAATCAACATATAAATTAGGAGTTCCTGCCAGCTTTTCAGTTGCCTCTTCCCATACACTCCAGCCTGCAAAATGAGCTCCTATAACTGTCATTTCAGGAAATTTATCTAAAAAAGGTTTTAATTGAGGAGGGTTCGAATAATTATATCTATAATCACCGCAATGGATTAAAACCGGAACATTACCATCATTAATAACTTCACCTAATCTGAATGCTCTTTCATCATTTAATGCAAATCTTTGAAAATCTGGATGGAGCTTAACACCTTTAAGACCCAGACTGATCAGGTATTCAAAATCCCCTTTTATATCATCACTGTCTGGATGTAATGTACCGAAACCTGTGAAAAGATTTGGATGTGAGTTAACTTCACTAGCTATAAATTCATTTATTGATTTAACCTGTTTTGGAGTGGTTGCTACTGAATGAACCAAATAATGAACAACCCCTACCTTTTCACCATCCCTTATTAAATCATCTGTTCTTCCATTTAGTGACATGTCCAAGTCATAAAAATCTCTGATTCCTTTAACAGCTTTTGAAGCAATTTTACTTGGATAAATATGACAATGTGCATTAATAATTTTCTGCATTAATAAAAATCCTCCTTATTAGTTCTGTGTGTTGAATTTGTCTTTTGATTTAATTCCAATTAATGAAGCAAAAATTGATATCAAACAGGCTATTGATGATATTATACAGATTAACTGTGAACTTTGGACTATTAAATTCGCATATTCTGTTGATAATGGAAGACTGCCCATTACCCATGCGAAGATTAATGTGAGCAAACCGAGACTCATGGTTTGACCTATAGTTCTCATAGTAGCCTGAGATGCAGATGCTGTAGGAGCATCTTTTGGCGGAACTGAACTCATAATTGCATTTGTATTTGGAGATGAGAACAGTCCCATACCGACACCCTGCAGAATCATCGCCACTACAACCAGATAAACCGGAGTGTTGGCATCCAAAAATATTAAGATGACCAATGCGAAAGTAGTAATCAGCATTCCTGCTGCAGCCAGCTTTTGAGGATGAATCCTGTCTGAAAGTTTTCCAGTATTAGGTGCTAAAATAGCCATTATAAGAGGAGTAACAATTAAAATCAGTCCTGACATTTGGGCATCCCATCCTCTGACATACTGGAAATGATAATTAAGAATTGTTGTAACAACCATAATAGCTAAATAACTGCATAATGCAGCTATATTTGATGATGTAAACTTAGTATTTTTAAATAATTTCATGTTAAATACAGGAGATTTGACTTTAAGTTCCCACATTGCAAAAATTATTAATAAAACAATACCAATTGCTGTTGCTATTATACCGGTCATATTGATTAAATTGGTAAATCCATATATGAATGAGAGGATACCGATTCCGTAAAGAACTGAACCTACAATATCAATTTTGTCCTCTTCATAGGTTTTCCAGTCCTGAGGTATTTTTAATACCAACAGAATTATACAGAATACTAAAAATGGAATTACAAAGTAAAAAATCGATCTCCATCCAAGATTTTGAACCAAAAATCCGGAAATAACCGGTGAAGATGAAGTAGCAAGATACACACCAGTAATAGTGAAACCTAAAGCTTTACCTCTATTTTGCGGCTTAACTGATGATACAATCATTGCCATTGCAGCTACATTAACAAAAGCAACACCCATACCCTGAACAACTCGGGATATAAGGAATACATCAGTTGAAGGAGAAACAACTGCACCAATGGATCCTATTAAAAATATGACAATACCAATCAGGAGAGATTTCTTAACACCGAATTTGCCCGATATCTGACCTGCCGGAACTGTAAAAACTGCCATTACAAGGAAAAAAATTGTTGGAATCCAATTTTGAATAACATTATTCATACCGAATTCACTTGCAATAGCTGGAACCCCAATAATAATACCATTTGATAAAAAAACTCCAAAAAATGAAGTTATAAATGATACTAAAATTACATATGTTTCAAATTCCACTTTCAACTCTCTCACCTGTTAACAATATTTATTTTGCATTAAATATAAAATGTACTGTAAGTGATTGAAAATGACTGATAAAGAATTGAAATTGGAAACAAAATGTTATGATGCATCTGAATATGGTTATTTATATGGTCTGAACAAAAAAATACCTGATGATGAGTTTGAAAAAGTTAAGAAATATATGAGAAATTTTAGAAGGAAAGACTTTATTGATGGAATTATTAAAGTTACAGGACGGCCTGAAGGATACAGATGTCTTGAAAAAGATGTGGGAAAAGTTGAAGAAATTCTTGGAATTGAAAATACCCTGGAAAAAAGAAGAGAAAAAATAAGAACCGCAATGGAAGACCCTATTAAAAAAGCAAATTTAATGGATAATACATATAACTGGATTAATACATTATTCAAACAGGGCGGAATCAGACCTAAACAGAATCTGTCAAGACTTGCTGTTCATGCTACAAAGATCTATGATCCTCAGGATAGCTTTAAAAACGGCTGTGAAAATGGTGAGGGAAGTCTCTTTATATACACTCCTCATGGAATGTGGTATATTATTAACAACTGCAGCAAAAACAGTGATTTGTCATTGAATAATGTTGAAAGTGATTATGGTGGAGCAATCGGCTACAGATTAATGTATGATGACACCCTTGATACACTAATTAGGATATACTGTGAAGAGAATCTGTATAGTGGTGAAAAACTATACTAAAAAATGAATCTTATCTTTGTCAATATCATCAATAGTATGGGGTTCAATATCTTTTTTGGGAATTCCCAATGCTAGAATCCCTACAATACGATAGAAATCATCAATTTTAATAATATCCCTGACAAGTTTCTCACAGTCTTCATCATTTTTGGATTTTCTAAGGTGTATCTGAACCCAGCAGCTGCCTACATCAAGACTGGTGGCCATCAGCTGCATATATGCAAGGCTGATAGAAGAATCCTCAATCCACGTGTCGGATTTTAAGGAATCTGCAACAACAATGACTGCTTTATCTGCATCAGCCAGAAACTTGGATCCAGATTTTTTAACATCTGCAAGCTGTTTTAAAGTATCTTTGTTTGAAACTACCAGTAAATTGCATGGTTTTAGATTTCTGCTTGTAGGTGCTAAAAGACCAGCTTCAAGAATTTTATTTAACTGAAATTTAGTAATATTGTCATCTGCAAACTCACGGACACTCCTTCTTTTTAAAAGTAAATCAATAAATTCCATAGTAATCATTCTTTAAAGTGATCGAAAACTTCCTTGGTTGCTTTTTTAACAGTGACTGCAGCATCATGAAACTCTTCATATTCAATATCATTCATTCGGATTTTAATGATATTTCTTATGCCGTTTTTCGACAATACAACAGGAACACCTAAAGAAACACCTTTAACCCCCTCAATTTCACCATCCAAATATGTGCTAACAGTTAAAATCTTATGGCTGTCCGCCAGGATTGTTGATATTAAATTTGAAATAGCATATGACGGACCATATTCTGTAGCACCTTTTTTGGAAATAATAGTGTTTCCCGCATTTTTAAGTTTATTTTTAATATCATCAATATCAAGCTGTGTCGGTTCAATGAAATATTTTAATGGTATACCTCCAATAGCAGTGGAACTGATTAGAGGAACCATATGGTCGCCATGTTCACCAATAACACGGGTGTGAATTTCTCTGCTGTTAATATTGAAAAAATTAGCCAAAATAATCTTAAGCCTTAGGGAATCCAGGTGGTTGCCTAAACCAATTACTTTAAATTTGTCAAATCGGGAAGCATCCAATGCAACTGTAGTCATTACATCAACCGGATTAGTAGCTATTAAAATAATGGAATCTGGTGCATATCTAGCTATTTTTTTAGAGTATTTCCTAACTATTTTTGCATTTGGAATAGCTAACTCCAATCTGTTCATACCTTCCTGTCTGGGTGCACCTGCAGTAATTAATACAATATCCGATTCGGAAATGTCTTCATAATCCGATGAAGCATATAATTTACAGTCAAAATCTTCAACTGCAAGAGCATCATACATGTCCATAACTTCACCTGAAGCTTTTTCATAGCTGGAATGTCTTGTGAACAATACTAATTCATCAACAAGATCCATTCTGGCTAGAGAAAATGCTACATTACGACCAATAACCCCAGTTGATCCCATAATACAAACTTTAGCCATATAATCACCATTATTCCTTTTCCAAAAGAATTGTAACAGGACCATTATTTAATAAACTTACATTCATAAAGGCACCAAAAGATCCTGTTTCAACTCCAATGCTTTCACTACATTTATCAACAAAATAATCAAAGAGTTCAGTTGCCTTATCAGGATGAAGGGCTTTGTGAAATGAAGGCCTGTTCTTTTTGGTAGATGCATACAATGTAAATTGTGGTATTAATAATAATTTACCGTTGATGTCTTTGACAGACAGGTTCATCCTGCCGTTGTCATCCGGAAAAATTCTTAGCTTCAGCAGTTTTTTAGCAAGATAATCTGCCTGTTCCGTGCCGTCATTAATACCGAATCCAACTAAAACCATTAAACCCTCTTCAATTTCACCAACGATTTCATTGTCAACTTCCACATTAGCCTCACTAACTCTTTGAACAACCAATTTCATTTCTATCCGCCCAGATAAATTATTTGATTATTTATTTAAAGCTTCTTCAACAGCAACGGCAACAGCTACGGTTGCACCAACCATAGGATTGTTGCCCATTCCAATCAGTCCCATCATTTCAACATGTGCAGGAACAGATGATGATCCTGCAAACTGGGCATCGGAATGCATTCTTCCCATTGTATCAGTCATACCATAGGATGCTGGCCCTGCAGCCATATTATCAGGATGCAGTGTTCTTCCTGTACCTCCACCGGATGCAACTGAGAAATACTTTTTACCCTGTTCGATACATTCTTTTTTATAGGTAGCGGCAACAGGATGCTGAAATCTTGTAGGATTTGTTGAATTACCTGTAATGGAAACATCAACGCCTTCCAGATGCATAATAGCAACACCTTCTCTTACATCATCGGCACCGTAACATCTTACTTTGGAACGTTCTCCATCAGAGTAAGGTTTTTCACGAATAATTTTAACCTCACCTGTGAAGTAATCAAATTCTGTCTGAACATAGGTAAATCCGTTGATTCTTGAAATAATCAAGGCAGCATCCTTACCTAATCCGTTTAAAATGACTCTTAAAGGTTCATTTCTTACTTTATTGGCAGAGTTTGCAATACCGATAGCTCCTTCTGCAGCAGCAAAACTTTCATGACCTGCTAAAAATGCAAAACAACTGGATTCATCACTTAAAAGCATTGAAGCAAGATTACCATGACCTAATCCTACTTTCCGGTCATCAGCGACACTGCCAGGAATACAAAATGACTGCAGACCTTCCCCTATAGCAGTTGCAGCATCAGATGCTTTAACACAGTTTTTCTTAACAGCAATAGCTGCACCGACGGTATATGCCCAGCATGCATTTTCAAAACAGATTGGCTGAACATTTTTAACAATATCATATGGATTGAAGCCTTTTTCATTACAGATATCTTTTGCTTCGTTTAAGTCTTTAATATCATACTGGTTAAGAACAGGAATAATCTGATTTATTCTTCTGTCATAACTTTCAAATAAACTCATATTTTCACCCCTATTAATTTACTCTTTTCTAGGATCAATTTTTTTAGCCGCATCATCAAATCTGCCGTACTGACCTGTGGCTTTCTTTAATGCTTCACCAGGATCTTCTCCATCCTTTATATAATCAAGCATCACTCCCAGATTGATATATTTATATCCTATTATTTCATCATCTTCATCAAGGGCAATTTCTGTAATATAACCTTCAGTTAATTCCAAATATCTTGGACCTTTAAGATTGGTTGAATAAATTGTTCCAAGCTGACTTCTGTGACCTTTACCCAAATCTTCAAGTCCGGCTCCAATAGGAAGACCGTTTTCTGAGAATGCTGATTGGGTTCTGCCATAAACAATCTGTAAAAACAATTCCCTCATTGCAGTGTTGATTGCATCACAAACCAAATCAGTGTTTAAAGCTTCCAAAATTGTTTTATCGACAAGAATTTCACCAGCCATTGCTGCTGAATGAGTCATTCCTGAACAGCCTAATGTTTCAATTAGGGCTTCTTCAATAATTCCTTCCTTAACGTTTAATGTTAATTTACAACATCCCTGCTGTGGTGCACACCATCCTATACCATGAGTCAAACCTGAAACATCAGAAATTTCTTTTGATTTAACCCATTTTCCTTCTTCAGGAATTGGTGCTGGACCATGGTTAGCGCCTTTTGCAACAGGACACATATTTTCTATTTCATTTGAATAAATCATTTTCAATCTCCACAAGAGTATTTAGTATAATGTTTGTTTAATCTATTTATTATAGATTGTTTTAAAAAATAGCTATTTTGGTTGAAGGTCAATAATCTATAATTCACATTCAAATATTGTCTTTTTAAATGAATCAATAGCTGGAGGTGTGAGTAAATTATTTAAAATTAGTTCTTTTATCTCAGCTCTTGTAAACCACTTATATTCATCATGTTCAGGGCTTATCTGAACTTCACCTGAAGATGCAGATACCTTCATTATCAACTGTACGGAATTTATCTTCTCGTTGCTTTTACAGGCGATGTAAGTGTTTTCAACAACATTGAAAAGTGATTCTATATTTATTTCAAGAGCCGTTTCTTCAAGATATTCCCTTTTAAGAGCATCATCAAAAAATTCGTTTCTTTTGACTTTTCCGCCGGGAATTTCCCATTTTCCAGCATCATGTCTTGATTCGGAATGGACTTTTAAAAGAAGAATTTTGCCTTCGTATTCGCAAATTCCTCTTACTGTAAGTCCCCATTTATCACACATTTTACAATGATACTCCAAGGTCTAATTTTTCTGTGAGTTCTTTATATCTGTTTCTTATTGTTACTTCAGTTACACCAGCCACTTCAGCTATATCCCTTTGTGTTCTTCTTTCACCAAAGAGTACTGATGCAATGTATAGTGCAGCTGCCGCAATACCTGTTGGTCCTTTACCTGAGGTTATTCCTTCCTCAAGAGACTGATTCACAATTTTAATAGCTTTTGCCTGAGATTCCCCCGATAATTCAAGTTCACTGGCAAATCTTGGGATGTAATCGACAGGAGATGTTGGTGTTAGTTTAATGTTCAACTCTCTTGCAATAAATCTGTATGTTCTTCCAATTTCCTTTTTGGTAACATTTGATATTTCAGATATTTCATCTAAAGTTCTCGGCAGATTTGACTGTCTACATGCAATGTATATTGAAGCTGAAACAACTCCTTCAATACTCCTTCCTCTGATTAATTTATTATCAAGTGCCTTTCTGTATATTACGGATGATGATTCCCTTATACTTCTTGGTAATCCTAATCTTGAGGAGTATCTATCAAGTTCAGATAATGCAAACGCAAGGTTTCTTTCTCTTGATCCGGAGATTCTAATCTTTCTCTGCCATTTTCTTAGACGATACCATTGTGCCTGATTTTGTGATGAAATATTATTGTTTTTCCAGTCTATGGTTGTACTTAACCCCTGATCGTGTATTGTACTTGTTGTTGGTGCACCGACCCTTGTACGTTTGTCCCTTTGTTCGTGGTCAAATGCTCTCCATTCAGGACCATTGTCAATAATATTTTCTTCTATTACCAGTCCACAACATCTGCAGGTTCTCTCACCTTTCGATTGATCATATTTAAAAAGTGTTGATTTACATTCCGGACAACAATTCTCAACCGTTTCGGTAGTTTCCTTTTTTTTCGGCCTTTTTT
Organism: uncultured Methanobrevibacter sp.; assembly: GCA_902796575.1. Classification (GTDB taxonomy): domain Archaea; phylum Methanobacteriota; class Methanobacteria; order Methanobacteriales; family Methanobacteriaceae; genus Methanocatella. The sequence continues at coordinate 48,886 of CADBPS010000042.1, forward strand.
TAGGAACTCTTTTTTCAGACATGATTTCTCCTAATTATAATATTTTAAAAAAGATATCTTTCTACTACTATAGTTGCTTTGAGTTTCATACAAAAAAAAATAAAGTTTATAAACACACAATATGGACAAGGATATTCAATAAACAAAATCAATTAAAATAAGTTGCAATAACTAATATAATGATGATTAAAGACAGATAATATTAGTTGACAGTAATACAATCATTAGGACAAATCGCTTCGCAAACCCTGCAATGTTTACATGCAAAAGCATTTCCGACAACAGTATCATCACCATCTTTAGCTAAAACATTATTGGGACATGCAATAACACACTTTTCACAGGAAGAACCATTACAATCAGCATTACTGATTTCAATATGTGATTCCTCAACTTTATCATTATTTCTTTTAAAAAATGAACCTAATCCCATAATGTTAATTTTTTGAACTACCACGACTTATAGAAGTCGTGGATTCCTAACATCGAGTTGAAAGGCAATCCCCGTTGTTCCAACGGTTTAAAATATT
>CADBPS010000043.1 GCA_902796575.1 uncultured Methanobrevibacter sp.
TCATTTGCTGATACACTACCTATCAGGAATAATAATATTAACACACTTAATATTATAATTGCTTTTTTGTTTTTCATAATAAAAAATCCTCTTTTTTCATTCATTTTTCATAATAATAAGAAATAGAAATTTCTATTAATTTTTTTTATTAAAATGAACCTCCTTTTTTGATTTTACTAAATTGCTTTTGAATTTCTAATTTCTTTATTATAATACATATTATGCAATTTTGTGAGTAATATATCTTTTTATATGAAAATCCATATTTCACTGAATATTATACTCTTTACCGGATAAGAAAACATTGATGATAATATTGAATTCCTGTTTTTCAATATGATCAGGTTTAGTTTCGCCAATCATCACATTGTGCATTGCTGATTTATAAATTTCTTTTAGTTTATCAGGATTGGTCTTGATATATGTTTCATGCACCTGGTTTTTACTTCTGCCCTGCAGAGCATCAATATACTCAGCATTCAAACCAATATTGGATGCATGAAATTTCCTTAAGGTATGTGTCCTGAAAAATCTGTACTTGCCTTTGCGTCCCCATCCCAAGGCGTCATTAATTTCCTTAAATCGATTAAGCAATGTTCCATCACTAAAATCAAAAAGTTTATCTATCGGTTTAAGATTTATACGTGTTTTTAAATATTTAACTATCATCTGAGTAGCTTCAGGAGAACAGAAAGTATAATAATATTTGTCTGTTTTGATACGCTTCAAATAAAAAGTAGGAACAACATCATCCCGACTACCCAATATATCCAATACTTCCATAACGGATCCTCCATCATGATATTCCATTGTCGCATCAATAAAACCATTCACTGTTAAACTTAATGTTTCTGCTTTGGCTGTACCTGAAGATGACATGAACAGTATCACTGCTTTTAAATCAACAGATGCAATATCTAACGATTCACGAATATGTTTCTTGGTAGGCAGATCAAAATATGATGTTTCATAATCATTATCATACATAATAGTTGGCAAGTAAGGTATTTCAATCTCAAAATGCATATAAAAAGTTTTAACCTTGGAAAAATAGGTTTTAGCAGTAGTTTGAGATAAATTACTGTCAATTAAGTGATTTCGGAAGTTTAATAATCTTTCTTTTATTTTTCTGTCTTTAAGAGAAATTTTATTTTCCTCATCATTATAAGCTTCTTTAATCAAATCATTAAGTAAGAGTCCCTGAAAATCAGTGTAATGACTTAAAGCCACATAATAACCATCAACCGTGCTTTTTTTAATATTTCTTTCTTTACAAAATTTTTTAAATAATTCATTATCATACATTAAAATAGTGTGACCGACAAAACTAATTAATTATTTTTATCAAATGGGAAAATCTTATAAATAATCACTAACATAATTATTAGTACAAAGTTATACAATTGGAGGTTTTAATCATGGCAAGTAAAGTAAACCCAACACCAACTCTAACAGGTGCTGATGCAGACATATTTATTAAAAAACTAAACACTCCTTCAACAGATGAAGAAATTAAAGCTTTAAAAAGAGCAAAAGATACTTTTGAAAGAATCAAATTCAAAAGATAAAAAAAAATTTTTATTTTTGACATAAATCTCTGTACATTGGCACATTTCTTCTATTTTTGTTATTCTTTGGTTGCAATTCTTCAAATAAATTTTTATTATAAAATTCTTTTGTTTTTTCCTGATTATAAGCATCGACGGATATGAACCTGATGCCCACATCACTTCTTAATTCCAAACAAAAACCGACAACCCAATCCAGAAGAATAGATCCAATGTGCATGCCCTGAAAATCTTTATGAACAGCCAATCTGCCAATTTTAATTGCAGGATACATTGGATAATTAATTTCCAGTTGTTTGTTAATTTTAATTGAATCAGCGGACAATGAAAAAAATGCGACAACAATACTGTCATATAAACATAGATATATTTTAGACAAACTATTTTCAATATTACCAAATGAATCTTCCAATAAAAATCCATTAAGGTCTTCATCTCCACAATCAAATTCAATAGAAGACAATATTTCCTTGTCAGCTTTAATAATTTCCAGTTTGCTGCAATCTAAACTAACCATAAATAATCATTATACAACAAACTATATAATACTATCTTTTAACTCAAATCAATATTTCCCTGACAATACAACAGAATTTTACTATTAAGAACAAAAATCATACTGCCTCCATTTCACATCAAATAGTATGAAAATTTCAATTTTTTATTATGAAAAACAAAAAAGCAATTATAATATTAAGTGTGTTAATATTATTATTCCTGATAGGTAGTGTATCAGCAAATGA
>CADBPS010000044.1 GCA_902796575.1 uncultured Methanobrevibacter sp.
CAGTAAGATAATGGACTTTAAAAAACTATACAATAAGGCATGGTATTCAGTATTCTCCAATCCAAGCAATTTTGCACGTATAATCTTTTTGTTTCTTGCAGACATTCTACGTGAGATCTGGTCACAGCAAATGCATGCAATAAAAAGAATTAGGCCAAGAATAAATCGTGGAATGGTCTACATTCCAACAAGAGCCATTACAAACGTTTTCATGAGAGAAATTAACACTTCAACATTAATCGGAGACATGATGGTAGGAGATATCGATGTTGCATACTCAACATATTTAGGTTATGATGAAATAGCCCACCACTCGGGAGTAAGAGACAGTGATGCATGGTTTGCATTAAGGGAAATGGACAAACAGATTAAACACTTAACCGATGCAAACAAATACTGTCCAAGAGACTATCAGTTTGTCATTCAGTCAGACCATGGTCAGACAAACGGCGCTACGTTTACCCAGAGATATGGCCAAACATTTGAAGATTTTGTCAAATCATTACTTCCGGAAGATATGAGTGTGTTTGCAAAGATGAATTCAAATGAAGACCACCTTGCAGGAGCATCTCCATTTTCAAGAAAAAATAAAAAAATCAAAAAGGAGAAAAAAGAAGAAGAGGAAATAAGCGACTCTGAAGTCATCGTATTAGCTTCAGGAAATCTTGCAATGATTTATTTAACACAATGGAGCCAAAGATTAACATACGAAGAACTTAACAGTTATTTCCCTGAATTGATACCAGGCATTATTGAAAATGAATATGTAGGTTTTGTTTTAGTTAAATCCAAAGAAGATGGTAATTTAGCTATTGGAAAAAATGGAACTTATTACCTGGACAGCGATAAAATTGAAGGTGAAAACCCGCTTGAAGGATTTGGAGACAATATTGTCCAACATTTAAAAAGAACCAGTTCCTTTGAACATACACCGGATATTTTAGTTAACAGTTTTTATGATGAGGAAGCCGATGAAGTATGTGCTTTTGAAGAACTGGTTGGAAGCCATGGCGGAGCAGGCGGAGACCAGTCAAAACCATTCATACTGTACCCTTCAAGCTGGAATGTCAGTGATGATGAAATTGTCGGTGCAGAAAATATTTATAAACTGTTAAAAGAGAATTTAGCTGAATTAAAAAAATAATGCCACAAAAACTAAAAGAAAACAATAAGATTTGATATAATTCATATCTTATTCTTTATTATTTTTAATTAAGGATTCCAGTTCATCCAGACGTTTGTTTAATTCTTTTTCACGTTTACGATTATGCCTTAACATAATAGCGGCGGCTAATGTTGCAGTACCTACACCAGACAGGATGTATCCTCCCCAGACTAAAGTCAGTGCAGTTAATTTACCAACACCTGATTTTCCAAGTATTGCATAACCGTTACTTGTAAATGCATTTGAAACCATGACCAGCGCATTTAAAGGATCAACACTTTCCACAATAGATGTTACGATGAAACTCGCAAAAATCAAAGAGAACAACAGTATAATGGTAATCCCGAGGCTGTTTGATTCCGTATAATCCCTGAACTTGTCGTAATATACCTTCATGAAATAGAGGTAAATAAGAATATGCATAATATAAATTGGAAACATTGGAGGATAATCAGTGAAAACCGTGAATATAATGGTTTCATAAGGTATTAACAGGAAAAATAATATTTTGTTCTTCCATAAACTATAATCCAAAGTTAAAGCAACATATAATGAAACGATTATTTGTAAAAGGGCAATGCCAATGACATTACTTCCCGAGGATGTAATTAGGTATAATATGAAAACAAAGAAAATTAACATCATTACCAGATGAAAAACCTGTTTTAATGTTAGAAATTCTTCTTCAGGAAAATATTCAAGTGGATTTAAAACCCTGCTTTCACTTTCATTTAATTTTTTATAAATAAATTTCCCAACTACAAATAATACGGAAAATATTAAAAATGCAACAAATAATTCATAAATAATCGAGAAAACTTCCATAACAATAATTTATTAATACATATATTTTAATCTTTTAATTTTAATAAACGGCCATTGCTATCAAGTTAAGCTTTTTTACTAATATCATTTCTTTTTTTTATTTTAATTATTATACATAGCTTAATTTAATTCTATTAATCTATAAGTATTTTAATTTTATTATCATAAGTATTAATTTA
>CADBPS010000045.1 GCA_902796575.1 uncultured Methanobrevibacter sp.
ATAACACCATAGGTATAGTTATTCGCAGAAGTTGAATCAAATGTTGAATCAAACGTATAACTTTGAGTTAAAACTAATGGTGTTGACGGATCATGGCCATCAATCAATTCCTGTAACCTTTTAAATGAAGTCTCTTCGGCACTCAAAACACCATCTTCTCCTGAAGCGCCAAGCAAAGCATTATCAGCTACTGATTCTAAATCTTCATCTGACTGATCCAGAATCGTAGAATTACGTTCAACATCATTTACAATTGGTTGCGATATAGTTGGATTATCTGAAACATCCAAACCAATTGATTCTGTTAATGCCACATTATTATCAGCTTCATCACTAGCACTCACAGCTGCAATAGCTAGAAAGAATATGGATAATAATATGAACCATTTTATATCAAATTTCATAATATATAACATCCTCATCTATTTATATAATATTATTATCTGTGGAAAGTATAATATATAAATATTATCAAAATATGTAATGGTGTCAATTAAGAAAATAAAATTTTTAAATTGTTTATCAGCGAATATAAAGCGATTTTTATAATAATAAATTTCTATAAAATTTAGCATCAATACATTGTTTTCTAAACTTTAATAGATGATTTGCTAAATATCTGATTTTTTTTAAGGAAATAATAACAATATATTTATTTTTAAACAAAATTTACACTAAAACTACATATAATAACACATTAATCACTTTAGAATACAATAGTAAAAAATTCGATAAAAATTCCTATAGAAACAGCTTTAGGAAAGTGAATATTAAGTTTTAATGTTAATTAATTTATAATCGTTCAAATTAAAAAAAAATGGATAATAGTTACAGTTTTATATTTTTATCATCCGCATTTAAAAAATAAGAATATTCACGGATAAATTTATCCATGACAGATTTAATTTAATCTGATTTAATCATAGTTAAAATCATTTTATATGGCATATTAACTGCCTGCAGTGCATGAGGCTCATTTGCAGGCATTATTATTATTTCACCTGCTTTGACAGTATTTTTATTACCTGAAATTGTGATTTCAGCTTCACCGTCAATAATTTGAACCATCGCATCAAAAGGTGCGGAATGTTCTGATAATCCCTGACCTTTATCAAAAGCAAAAAAAGTAACTGTTCCCAAGTTTTTTTTGATTACTTCACGGCTTACAACAGTATCATCCTGATATTCAACTAAATTTTGAATATTGAGTGCTTTTGCTTTTAAATTTTCATTCATAAATATTACTCCCCCATGATTTTTTTGATATCATCAACTGCATTGCCGGATATTGGTGTTAAATTGTAGTTTTCAACTAAGACATTTAAAATATCTTCATTGCACCATGCAGGAAGTACAGGTCCAATCCACATGTCTGTTTTACCCAGGTAGAGCAGAGCCCATAATACTGCAGCTGCTTTCTGTTCCATCCAGCTTAATACAATCGTCAATGGCAGTTCATTCAATTCCATGTCAAATAATTCACATAATGCCACTGCAACATCAACTGCAACTATTGTATCATTACATTGACCGACATCAAGCAATCTTGGTATTCCTTCAATATCTCCTAAATCCAAATCATTGAATTTGTATTTTCCACAAGCCAGTGTTAAAATAACAGTATCTTCAGGCAGGTTTTCTACAAATTCCCTGTAGTAGTCATTGTGTTTTGCTGCTTTATCACATCCCCCTACAACAAAAAATCTTCTGATTTTACCGGATTCAACCAATTCTTTAATTTTATCTGCATGTTCAACAATAGCTCCCGCGCTCCAGCCGGTAGATATTGTAGTCAGCTCTTCAGCTTCTGTTAATCCTAATGATTTTACACATTCAATAACTTCAGAAAAATCATAATTTTCTATTGTTTTTACTCCTTCCAGTTTGGCCACATCCATTGTGAACATCCTTTCTTTGTAAGCGTCCAATGCAGGCAGTACACAATTGCTTGTTGCAACAATAGCTGCATTGTATTTTTTAAAGACTGTTCTTTGATCATGCCAGGCTCCACCCAGCTGACCTGCAAGGTTTTCATATTTATTAAGTCCAGGATATCCGTGTGCAGGAAGCATTTCAGAGTGAGTGTATACTTTGATGTCTGTTCCTTCTACCTGTTTTAAAAGTTCTTCAAGCGCTTTCAAATCGTGCCCGGTTACTATAATAGCCGGTCCTCCCTGAGATCCGACTTTTACTTCAACCGGTTGCGGTTCACCGTACGCTTTTATATGTGCATCTTTAAGAAGTCTCATTACAGATACACTTTTTTCACCTGCTTCAAGTGCAAGTGCAACCAGATCTTCAACATCAAAGTTGACATTCGTCAGTGTTGTATATAATCCTTTAGTCAAAAATGCATCTATTTCACTGTCATATGCTCCTAAGACATTTGCATTGTAATTGTATGCGCTTATTCCTTTCATTGTAAATATCAAATTATCCTGTAATCTTGCTACTGTTGGTATTTTACCGCAAACTCCCCTGACAGTACATCCCGTGCCTTTGGCAGTCTGGGAACATTGATAACAGAACATGTCTAAACTTTCATTTGCCATAATTATTGCCTCCAAAATTATTGTGTGATTAGTAATATAATTGTAATCCATTATAAATATTTTGTCACTAAACAAGGGTGAAAAGTATTAATCATATGTTAATAATCATTTTATGGATAACACTTTCATCACAATATTTACTTCAGCAGTTAAAAATTATTTTATAATGAAGTAAAAATTGATATAAAGCAGTTATATTGTAGTAAAATGAATAAAAAAACTTAAATATGGATTTAAACAAAGTAATAGATGGCAATGATTAAAATTGCCAAAAAATACAACTTTGAATTGAAGAAAAATTAAAAAGCCTAAGGGTGATGTTTGCTATACGTGAATCATCAAGGGAAAAAAAAACGGACATATAAATATAAACGATTCAACTTATAATCTCCCCCCAACATCACCCTGTAAAATACTCCATTTGAAACAAAAATAAAGTGTAGGTTAAGTAAATATGGGGCTTAAAAAGCCCCGTTTACTCCATATACATTTCCTGAAAATCTTCAAATACTTCAAGCAGGTTAGAGTCTAATCTCTCCAATGTGTTATCGCAGATATCCTCTGGAACATCCCAGTAGGCAGAAGCAATGCTTCCTGCAATAGCTGCCTGAGTATCAGCATCACCACCTAATGACACTGCATTTCTAATGCAATCTTCATAATCGTCAGCTTCTAAAAAACAGATAATTGATTCGGGAACTGATCCCTGACAGGAAATATCAAAATCATATGTAAGTCTTATGACATCAAGGCTGCGGCTTAAATCATAGTCATATTCAGATTCAATATGATATTTTATTTCCTCTTTATCACTGCCTGTTCTTGCTAAAAATATGGCATCTGCAGTAGCTAAAGCTCCTTTGATTCCTTCAGGATGGTCATGAGTTACAGCAGCAGACATTCGAGCCAGTTTTTGAGTTTCACTGAGGGAATCAGACACCCATGCAACAGGACTTACCCTCATAGCCGATCCGTTGGCCCAGCTTCCGTACCCCTTAGGATCATCACTGGCTAACCAGTCTATAAACATTCTACCATAGCCCGCATTGGGATAATGTCTGCCGAATTCCTTAAGTTCAGATATTAAAACATCTTTTGAATCTTTATCAATCATCAGCCATGAAGCTATGGCCAATGTCATAACAGTATCATCAGTAAATCGGGACATATCAACAAAAAGTTCAAAATCCTTTGATTTAATTCTATAATGTTCCCTCGTCGAACCGATTACATCTCCAGATATAGCACCAATTATTCCTTTCATGGATATAGTTTATAATTATAATTCCATTTAAATATATTGAAAAATATAAATGTAGTGTATGATATCGAAGAAAAATTTAATCATGGTGATTATAATTATTCTTGCAGCAATTGCATGTTTAACTACATATATGCTTGTTAATTCACAGGCAGAAGGTTACGGAACCCTTAAACTTAGTGATACTTGTAGTTTGAGTGTTCCTTTAGTTGAAAATAGTGTTGAAAATCTTAATAACGGCATTTCAAATTATTCTTTTAATAAAAGTGATTTAAACATTCTTTATCAGAAATCCAAAAATAATACAGCTATCAAGTCAATTAACATTGAACATGTTGAGAATTCAAAAATAGCTGAAGACAATATATATTATGATGAGGATACTGGAGTGTACAGTGTATTTATTGAGAATAATAATACATCAGAATCATTATTAATAACATGCCATGATTTGGATTTACTTAAAAATATTAGAGACAGCGTTAAATTTTCAAAACATGTAAATAACCCTGTGAAGCATAATGTGACTACTAACATCAGTGAAGAAATTATTGATGAGATTATTACAGGAGAAGAACTTAATGATACACAAATAACTTATGATACCTATTACGAGGACAGCAATTATAATCCTGCTCCTGCAAGTGAAGATAAAACTCCACAAAGTCAGAACACACCACAGCCTGAAGAAGAAAAAAAAGAGGCACCAAAAGGATATAATGATGTGATCAGTCTTTAAAAAAAAAATAAAGACATTATGAATGTCTTTCTAAAACAAAATCAGCGATGTCAATAAGTACTTGCTTACTTGAGGACTCAGGTAGTATATCAAGTACTTTTTTTGACTTGTCCACACTTTCCAGTGCAGTAGTTCTTGCATAGTCAATGGCACCATATTTATTGAAGATATCAATGGCAACATCTATATCTTCCTGTGAATTATTTGTATCTTTGAGTATATTCAGCAGCCTTTCACGATCATCATCACCGGCACTGGACAGGGCATTAACTGCAATAATTGTCATTTTACCTTTTGCAACATCTGACCCTATAGGTTTACCTAATGTTTTCTCATCACTTACCAAATCAAGATAATCATCCTGAATCTGGAAAGCAAGACCTATTAATCGTCCATATTCATACATCGCATCGATGACTTCCTGATCTGCACCGCCCATAATAGCTCCAACTTTTGTTGCTGCTGAAATCAGTGCACCTGTTTTTTTGAAAATCATCTCGAAATACTCATCCTCACTGACATCAAAGCGGTCTTCAAAACTCATATCCAATGCCTGACCTTCACAAATCTTAACACATGCATCAGCAACTGTGGATAAAGCCTGATTGATTTGAACAGGAGTTGAAAATTCCTGGCTTGAATTGATAATTATTTCAAAAGCTTTTGAAAATAAAGTATCTCCTGCTAAAATAGCTACATCTTCACCCCATACCTTATGAACAGAAGGCATTCCACGTCGCATATCATCTTTATCCATAATATCATCATGGATTAATGAAAATGTATGGATAAGCTCAATTGCAGAACCTGCCTTAAGTGCATTTTCCTTTGAACCTCCAACGGCTTCAGCAGTTATCAATGTTAAAGCAGGCCTTAACATTTTTCCACCGGCTTTAGTCAGGTAAATCGAAGCTTCTTGAAGACTGCTTGGGGTAATAACTTTTAACTCTTCATTTATAGATTCAATGATTTCTGAAGAGTAGTTACCTAATATTTCCTTTACATCATTCATATTATTCCCTTCTTTAATTTTTAAAAACTTGAGCTTGAGAATTTCTTAAAATATGAATATCATAACCAATCCTATAACCTTCCTCTTCTGCCAATTCACCATAAGCTGAAAGCATTGATAAATCACCGTGAGCCGGAATAATATGCTGAGGTTTTAACATACGTAAGAATTCTCTGTGATCTTCTCTTCCTGCATGCCCTGATACGTGAGCATTTGGATAGATTCTGGCACCTTTCGACTGTAGTCTTCTTTCCATAATATGCCTGTTGGCGGCATTTGTTGGATTTGGAATAATAGGTGCTGAAATAATAACATTATCCCCCGACTTGATAGAAAACGGAGTTCTATCATTTGCAATTCTTGGGAGTAATGCATCAGGCTCACCCTGGTGGCCTGTTGTTACTAATAAATACCTTTCACGATGTTCATTAGCTTCTACTAATGCTCTGTTAACCGCCTTTGGGCTTCCGTAAATACTTGCATTTTTAGGCAACTTTAAAATACCCTGTTTTTGAGCTATACCGCAAAAACGTTCCATCGATCTGCCAAGGAAAAATATTTCCCTGTGAGATTTTTTAGCAATATCTGCAATAGCCTGCACCCTTTCAACATGTGAAGAAAAGGTAGTTACAATCATACCTGTTTTTTCATACAATGGTCCCCTCATCACATCTTCAAGTATATTACGGGCAATACGTTCTGAGTGAGTTTTTACCTCATCATAATTTTTTACATTAGTAGTTTCTACGATTAGTGTAAGAACGCCTTTTCTTCCTAATTCTTTTAATCTCCTATAATCTGGAGGGGGAGATACCTTCTGGTGATTATCGAATTTGAAGTCCAATGCATAAACAATAATACCTTCAGGAGTGTGTAAAACAGGAATAACTGCCTGTGGTATACTGTGTGTTGACTGAACAAATTCCAATGTAATATTTCTTGAAAGCTTTAATTTTCCACCAGGATTAACAGTTCTGATAGGATTTTTAACCTTGAATTTACGTTCACCTTTAATCTGTTTTTCAATTAATGCAGTAGTATAAGGTGTTCCGATTAATGGAGCATCATACCTGTGGGCCAATTTAGCCACAGCTCCAATGTGATCCAAGTGACCATGTGAAAATACAATTCCCTTGACTTTACCATCAACGTCTTTCATTAATGTGTCATCAGGAATTACTCCCCTTTCAATTAAATCTAAACTATGCATTCGATCAATGTCCGTATCTTCATGCATACTAATTCTGTCAAGATGTATACCCATATCAAAAATAATAATATCATCACCAATCTTGACAGCGGTCATGTTTTTACCGACTTCCTGATATCCCCCTATCGCGATTATTTCAACGCTCATATGTTTCTATCTCCTTAAAAATTCGTTGTGTTAATTTCTCTTTGATTAAGCCAATCCCTAGTTTTACCAGTAATAATTGTTTTTGACTGTTTCAATTCTTCAATATTACTTGCCCCAACTAAAAACATAGCTATTCTAAGTGATTCATTAAATTTCCATATAAATTCATTTAAATATTCCTGTGAAATTGATTTTTTTAGAAACGGTAATGCCATCCCCACAGCATCAGCACCAAGAGCTATTGCCTTTGCAGCCTCAAGACCTGAACGGATACCCCCTGAAGAAATAACTGGAATGTCAACAGTATTAGTAACTTCAACTGTTGAAACTGCAGTAGGAATACCCCAATCCCAGAATAACTCACCAAAGTATTTATCTTCAGCTCTATAAGTCTCCACAGCCGCCCAGCTTGTTCCGCCAGCACCTTCAATATCAATATAATCAACGCCAGCATCAACCAGTTGGAGAGCTGTTTGAGCAGATATTCCGCATCCTGTTTCCTTGGCCATTATTGGAATATCAACTGCATCAGTAATTTTTAAAATGGAATCCAGATATCCTCTCGCATCCAAATCACCTTCAGGCTGAATTGATTCCTGAAGGGGATTTAAGTGAATAGCAAGAATATCCGCATCCAATATTTCAACAGCCTTATTAGCTAAATTCAATTGTGGAGCACCTATGTTGCCTACCAACAAACAATCAGGAGCATTTTTTCTAACAACAGAATAAGTGTCTGCCAAATGTGGATGCTCACAGGCTGCTCTTTGAGAACCTACGCCTAAAGCAATATTATTGTTCTCAGCAGCGATAGATAATTGTTTGTTTATTTCCATTGCATCAGGATGCCCTCCGGTAATAGCCGTAATAAATAAAGGAGAATCCAATTTTTTAGAGAAAACAGAAGTTGATAAATCAATTTCATTTTTATCAATTTCAGGAAGAGCATTGTGAATTAATTCAATATCTTCAAAACCCGTTGTCTTGTTTTTAAATTCAACATCATAATTTTTACAAATTAATAAATGCTCCAATTTTCTATCAGAAATCATTATTCAAACTCCTTTGAGATAACAGTACCCTTAACATCATCATCTTCTAAAACTTTATAAATATTATCTTCAACTTCAGCATTAACAATTTTAGACTCTATGCCTAAATCCGCCAAATATAGAAGCTCCTTGATTTTTCCAATCATACCTCCAGTAACATCAACATTGGTGGTTCCGTCAAAAGCATCCAAATCTTCGATAGATGTGAATTTATCATAAAAAATCGCATCATCATGAATTTTAGGATTTTTATTATAAACACCATCAACATCAGTTCCTAAAATTACACGTGAGGGATTTAAATTAACAGCCAAATACTGAATAATCTGATCGCCGGAAATAACACAGATTTCATTTTCATCATCCAAAACAACATCTCCGTAAATAACCGGAATAAATCCTTTGGACAAATATTTCCGAAATATTTCCAAATTCGCATGATTGATTCTTTTTGAATCTGCGGTCATAATAGCGGAAGCAGGCTGCGCAACAACAGGCAATCCTTCGCTTATAAAAGTTTCACAAATCAGCATGTTCAATTTTTTAACGGCATTCTGAGTTTTGCAGAACCCTATTCTTTTAACGGGAAATTCACTTTCGTCAAATGCCTCGCCTATTTTATATTTCATAGCAGGCGGATGGCCAAATGAACCGGCACCATGAACAATAATCAGTTTCTTATTAGAATTGACAATTGAAGATTTAATTTCTGAAGCAATTCTTTTTAAATTATCCGAATTAATGCTGCATTCAAAATCATCCTTATTTGTTAAAATACTCCCGCCAATTTTTAAAATAATCAATAAAATCACCATCGAACTCTTGATGAAACTCCCTTTTTGGTGAACTTTACCGGCAGTATATTATCCTGTTTTGCAATGCCCTGAGACACTTCATGAGTCTTTCCAGGACAAAGGGCAATAACACTTCCACCACCACCGGCACCAGTAATTTTGGAACCAATAGCCCCGCATTCTCTTGCAGTATAAACCATACGAGATAATTCAACTGTGTTAACACCTAAAACATCTAAAAAACCATGATTAATATTCATTAACTCACCAATTCTTGCGTAATCCCCTTTTGAAATAGCATATTTAGCCGTGTTTGTTAAATTACCCATAGCACTAATCACCGGATCAATAAGTTTAGGATTTCTATTTTTAAGAATTCTAACACCCTTAACCATTTTGGCAGTATTCCCATGTTTGGTTGTATAACCTACAACAAAAGGAGCATTGAATTTTGTTTTAAATGGATAAAACTTTTTGTTCCTAGATAAATAAACAATACCCCCATAAGTTGAAACCAGTGTGTCCAAAGGAGAAGCAACACCTTGAACTGCCTGTTCAACCATATGAGCATCATGAGCAAGAGATTTCTTAGTAAAACGAATATTATGATATCTATACAATGCTGCAAGAGTAGCAACAGTAACTGCTGCTGATGAACCCAACCCAGAACCAATAGGAATCTGAGAAGACAAAATCATCATAATAGGACTATGATCATGAACCCTACTAAGAGCTTCTAAAATATATCTAATAATACCTGGCTTTCCCTTTTTCAAAATATAAGATTTATTTTGAGTATCCAATTCAACTTCAAAATTCAAATCATAAGACTTCAAATAAGATTTATCATTAAATGACCTTTTGATCTGAACAAAAGCCCTTTTATTAACCGCACCAGCAATGGCAGGTTCGCCATAAACAACAGAATGCTCCCCAAATAAAATCATTTTTGCAGGAGCTGAAGCAAATGCTTTCATATAAACCACCTATTTAAAAATACCCGAAGCATAACCAACAACCGAAGTTAAATCACCAGTCACATCCCCAGAAGTCTTATATTTTAATATCTCACAACTGTTCATACCGCACATTTTTGAAAGAATGATTGTAGTCATAACAGGACCGTAACCGCACATGGTTATATTGTATTGAATAACCTCTTCAAAAAGCTTAAATTCATCCATATTTTCAATATCCTCCAAAACAAATGAATCAACAGTATTTGCTTTTTCCTGATTATTGAAATGAGATAAATCAGTACTGGCAATGACACAAAAGGATTTGCCTAATTTAATAGAAGCTTCATATATTGCCTTTGCCAAATCATTGGCAGCACCGTAAGACTGGGAACCCATTGTTATAGGTACAATACTAAAATCATCAGAAAAATACTGTAAAAACGGCAGCTGAACCTCAATGCTGTGTTCATAAATGTGAGCATGAAAATCATTGGAGGCAATATCTGAAAATGAAACAATAGAATTAGCAAATTCCTCATCAACTTCAACATTACCTAATGGAGTTATCCATTCACCCTTATTGAAAACAGAAATCTCCTTACCATAACCCGTGTGATTAGGACTTAATATAACGAAAACCTCAGGAAAACCATTTTGAACTATTTCACAATAGCTATGGGAAGCTATTGAACCAGAATATTGAAAACCCGCATGAGGAACCATAACATTAATAGGATACTTGGAATCGTTAAACTCATTAAGCTTAGGAATCTCACCGACTCCAAAGTTATCCATGAAACAATCTTCAATTGTTTTTGCCAATAGATTAGCATCATCCGGATAAAAAGACCCGGCAACAGCAGGTTTTCTAATCATTATAACACACTTAGAATTTAAGTTCGAAATCACTTGGATCGCAATCCAAGTCACCATCTTCAGGAATTTCTCCTCTTTCCCTTAAAATTTGTCTTGATAATAACCAGTAAACTAAAGCAATTGCTTTTCTACCTTTGTTGTTAACAGGAACCGCAATATCAACAAAACTAAGTAAATTTTCAGTATCACATAAAGCAATAACAGGAATACCATTTTGTTTTGATTCTAAAACTGCTTGAGCATCAGACCTTGGGTCAGTAACAACGATAATTTTTGGTTCAATAAATTCAGCATAATTAGGATTGGTTAAAGTTCCAGGTATAAATCTTCCAGGAATAGTTTTAGCACCAGTAATTTCACCGAATTTTTTAACAGGAGCCTGACCATATTGTCTTGTTGCAACTACTAAAATATCATCTGCATCATATCTTGCTAATAATTTTGCAATTTGTCTGATTCTTTCATCAGTTTTTTGAATATCTAATACATATAAACCGTCAGCTCTTACTCTGAAAATATATTTTTCCATATCACTTGTCTTTTGCTGGGTTCCAATGTGTAAACCAGCAGCCAAATAACTATCCAATTCAATTAAAAGTTCATTTGTCATTTTAATAATCCTCCTTTATAATATGTTATTTTTTTTTAGAAATCATCTTCAATTTTTACACAGTCTTCTGGACATACATCCATACATACTTCACAATAACTGCACTCATCAGGGTCAACAATTTCGATTTTATCCCCTTTGAGAACTAAAACTTCCATTGGACAAACGTCAGCACATTCAGCACATTCGTCTCCCTTACATTTTGAGTAATCTATAGTAACTTTTGCCATGAAAAATTTCTCCATTTAAACTTAAAATTTAACCATTTTAGGATTTGGAAGTTCCTCTTCAATACGAACAAGTTCGTTTAACTTAGCAATTCTTTCTCCACCAATTGCACCTGTTTTAATAATAGCTGAACCAAAACCAACAGCCAAATGAGCAATGCTGTCATCTGTAGTTTCACCAGAACGGTGTGATACAACAGGAATAATGTCATGCTGCTTAGCTAATTTAACTGTAGCGTAGGTTTCAGATAAAGATCCAATTTGATTTGGTTTAATGATAATCGCATTAGCGGCTTTCATCTCAATACCTTTAGCTAGTAACTCTTTGTTTGTAACAAACAAATCATCGCCACAAACAAGACACTTATGTCCAACTTTAGAGGTTAACTGAGCAAATCCATCGAAATCTGATTCATCAAAAGGATCTTCAACATAAAACATATTATATGTTTCAATAATATCTTTTACAAATTCAATTTGATCTCCAGAATCTCTTTGAATATTGTCTTGATTATAAACATATTTTTGCTTTTCTGAATCCCATAATTCAGAAGCAGCAATATCAAGTGAAGGTCTAATTTCAATACCTAATTCATCACTAACTTCCTGACATGCCTGTGCTTGAATTTCCAAAGCAGCATCATTAGTAATATTTGGTATCCATCCACCTTCATCCCCTTTTCCACCAGTGAAATAAGGGTCTTTAGATTGTATTAAATCTTTTAATTTTTTGTGAACAGTAGCGTTTGCGAAAATGCCTTCAACAATGTTGTTGGCCCCAATTGGAATAGCAAGAAATTCCTGGATATCCGGAGCATTATTACCTGCATGAGCACCACCATTCATCATATTTCCTAATGGGTAAGGCAATTCACTAACCAAATTTCCTCCCAAATATTTGTACAATGATAAATTATAGGAAGAAGCAGCTGCTTTTGCAACAGCTATTGAAACTGCAACAGTAGTATTACCCCCAATAGCTGAGAGATTATCTGTTCCATCAACTTCTCTTAAAACCTCATCAATAGTAGTAATGTCTTCAGCATCCATTCCGATAAGTTCCGATGCAATAACGTCTTCAACTTCACTTACAATGACGTCCACTCCACCTTCGGGGAATGATACTACTTCATTTGAACCAGTACTGGCTCCGCTAGGTGCAGAAGCCCTTCCAAAACCATTCCAAGTGACAATGTCGACTTCGACAGTCGGGTTTCCCCTGCTATCCAAGATTTTACGAACTCGGACATCTTCTATTACACTATCCAAAACAAAACACCTCAGTGTCAATTAATTTATTACCATATAACCTATTGTCTTTGAAAAGTAGTAGTTTTCTTCATAGAGTTATTCTGGTATTTTTTATTTTTTTAAATTAAATGTGATGAATAAATAGCCATATCACTATTTATTCAGATCTTATAATATCTAATGGTAAAACTCCTTCTTTAAGTTCTTTGTATGCAATATCAATAGGATCCGAGGTTTCATTATGCTCTACCTTTGGCTCTGCACCCATTGATATTTGAATCGCTCTAGCTCCAAGAAGTCTAGCTTTTTCAAACCGTGTTAATTCTTCCATTTCCACAATATTACTTCCATTAAAGTTTTATTTTACCAAGAATAATTAATTTTATCCCTACAAATTGTAAATATCTATTCCCAAGTTTCAACATGAGAAATTAACATTCTCCTACAGCAGTATCTTGTTAAGCCTAAATCATCCAGAATATCTTTGGACTTTTCACCAGCTTCTAATCTACGATTGTATTCATCAAAATATGCTGAAACAGGTTTTCCACAACTTAAGCATCTTATAGGAATCATTTATATCATCTTTTTAAATTAATAAAATATAAAATTACAGAATTTA
>CADBPS010000046.1 GCA_902796575.1 uncultured Methanobrevibacter sp.
AACACAAATTAACACCAATAAAATAATAATAATCTAATAATTTAAAAACAAAGAGTTAAAATAAAAAAATCAACTTGACGACATTGAAAAAGTTTGAAAATTGGGTTTTTGAAGATATGGATTTAAATTATAATAATTACCAAAACTTTCATCCACCATATGTAATTAGAAAATCCTCTTAATAGCTAATAATCAAAAGTGTTATTAATTTTGGTATTTAAACATTTCATTTATGATTAATAATGATTCAAATAATAGTGTTGATGTAATGCTTGGAGAGCCTAAGAAAGCATTAATAAGCATGTCTATTCCACTGATTGTTTCGTTATTGATTTCCAGTCTGTATAATTTAATTGATGCAATGTGGGTTTCGGCTCTTGGAGCTGATGCATTGGCGGGAATCGGATTTGTAACTCCAATTTTTATGGTACTGATGGGTATTGGAAATGGATTAAGTGCAGGTTCGGCTTCCGCATTATCAAAATATATTGGCCAATCCAATAAGAAAAAGGCGGATAATGCTTCCCTACATGTAATTTTCATATCAATAATTATTTCAATAATAACGACAATTGTGCTTCTGATTTTTTTAAAGAAAATATTGCTGATAATGGGTGCCGGTCAGACAATTGATTTTGCAATGGATTATGGCGAACTGATTGTAACCGGCTCGATTTTCATTATTCTGTCCAACTCAATATATGGGATATTCAGAGGTGAGGGAGACTCCTCAAGACCTATGTATGCAATGATTTTATCTGCAGTTTTAAATATCATCATCGATCCAATATTCATATATACTTTTGGGCTTGGTGTTAAGGGTGCTGCGATTGCAACAGTAATTTCTGCTTTTGTTGTAAATATTTTTTTGTTATACTGGTTTTACATTAAAAATGACACTTATCTAAAACCCTATTTAAAAAATTTCAGATATAGCAAAAAAATCACTATTGACATTATAAAAGTTGGTATACCTACCAGTTTGCAGTTAATAAATAATGCTTTTTTTGCAGCTGTTTTTTCAGCATTATTGACATTTATATCTGGTACTGACTCTGTTGCTGTTTATTCAACAGGCTGGAGAGTTGTTACAATTGGAACAACACCACTTTTAGCTATTGGCACGGCTTTGGTTTCAGTTATTGCAGCTAACTATGGGGCTCGAAATTACAGGAATATTCAAATAGCTCACAGGTATTCAATGAAAATTTCAATTGTCATTGCAGTTGCAGTGATGCTTTTAACTATTGTTTTTGCTTCCCAGATTGCATCACTTTTTTCATATTCTGCCAACAGTGCAAGATTATCTGGCCAGTTAACAGATTTTCTCTCATGGATTGTTCTTTACTATCCCACAATGGCTGTCGGTGTTGCTTCAACTTATGTTTTTCAGGGTGTTGGCCGTGGAATAACTTCCATGTTTCAAACAATAATGCGTGAAACAGGATTCACAATATTTTTTGCAGTTCTGTTAGGGGTTATTTTAGATTTTGGTGTTTGGGGTGCCTGGATGGGCATTGTACTGGGGGAGGCCGTTTCCAATAATATCACATTGCTTTGGGCGAATTTATATATTAAAAAATTAATAAGTAATAATGTATGAAAAGAACTGCTTTAAAGATTGGATATATAGGAACTAATTTTCACGGTTTTCAAAGACAGCCTGATTTAAGAACTGTTGAAGAGGAACTGATTTACCATTTACGTAAACTGAATTATATCGATGATTTGAAAAAATCTAGATTCCGCATTGCCGGCAGAACTGATGCGGGTGTTCACAGCCTTGGCAATGTAATCAGCTTTCAATCGGAAAAAGAGGTTCGTGTCAATGAAATCAACAACAGCCTGCCTGATGATATTCAAATTCTTGCTAAAGCTCCTGTCAGATATGGGTTCAAACCAAGGTATGCTCAGATGCGCCAGTATCGTTATTTATTATTCCAGGATTTAGATATTGCTAAGTTAAATGAAGTTGCAGATGTGTTTAAGGGAACTCATAATTTTACTAATTTTACTAAAAGGTTTCAAAAAACAACTACAAGAACAATTGATAATATTAAAGTTAGCAGTGTTGATTTGGGAGATTATCATAAAAAAGAATTTCCTAATCTGCATGATACGTTATCTCCAATTTTTGTTGATATTTATGGAGAATCATTTTTATGGAATATGGTGCGGAAAATGATGAGGGTTTTTGCTGATTACGCACTTGATAAAATAACTCTCAAGGAAGTTGAAAATTTATTGAATCCTCCTGAAAACTCTCCAAGAGCAAGTATTAAGGTAATGGATGCGGAATATTTGATTTTAATGGATATTCAATATGATGGAATCAAATTTAAATATGATGATTATGCCTGTGAACGTTTCAGACGAGACCTTGTTGATTCACTGGGTGATTTGCAGAAAAAATATGCTATCCGTGAATCAATGGTTAAAAGTCTTAATGATTTGTGTAATCTGTAATTTTTATTAGTTAATATTAATATAATATATAGGTAGTGATGATTTATGAAAATAGCTGTAATATTGGGGACTAGGCCTGAAATTATTAAAATGGCTCCTATTATTGATGAAATTTTAAAAAGAAACATTGATTTAACTGTTATTCACACCGGTCAGCATTATGATAAGGAAATGTCCGATAATTTTTTTTTGGATTTGGAGATTCCAGCTCCAGACTATAATATTCATGTTGGCTCCGGATCTCATGGAAAACAGACAGGGCTGATGATGGGAGGTATTGAAGAGATTCTCTTAAAAGAAAATGCTGATATTGTTCTTGTTCAGGGAGACACAAATGCGGTTCTTGCAGGTGCCCTTGTTGCTTCCAAACTCCATATTCCCGTAGGCCACGTTGAGGCCGGTCTCAGGTCATTTGACATGACAATGCCTGAAGAAATCAATCGAAGAGCATGTGATGTTGTATCATCAATGTATTTTATACCAACCGAAAAATCAGCTATTAATCTTTTAGCTGAAGGTTTTTCCCGTAAAAATTTATTTATAACAGGCAATACTGTTGTTGATGCCTGTTTTAGGCATTTGGACATCGCCAGAAAAAAAGGTTTTGAGGAAAAATCGCTGGATGATTTGAATATTGATGAAATGGATAATATACTGACTCTGACAATGCATAGGGCAGAAAATGTTGATGACAAGTCAAGGGTTGAGAATGTCATTGCAGCATTAAGGGAACTTGATGAAATGAATATTATTTTCCCGATACATCCAAGAACTAAAAAAACACTACAGGATTTCGGTTTATTCGATGATTTGAATCATTTAAATCATGTTCATATTATTAAACCATTAGGATATCTTGATTTTCTGCAGTTAACATCAAAATCCTCGTTGATTTTA
Organism: uncultured Methanobrevibacter sp.; assembly: GCA_902796575.1. GTDB lineage: Archaea > Methanobacteriota > Methanobacteria > Methanobacteriales > Methanobacteriaceae > Methanocatella. The sequence continues at coordinate 3,364 of CADBPS010000046.1, forward strand.
ACTGATTCTGGAGGCCTTCAGGAAGAAGCAATTACTTTGGATGTGCCTGCATTAACATTAAGGTACAATACTGAGCGGCCTGAAACAGTAACTGCCGGAGGAAATATTCTTGTTGGCTGTAATAAGGATGCCATACTTGAAAATGCATTTAAAATCCTGAACGATACAGAATTCAGAGACAAAATGAAAAATGCCGTTAATCCATATGGTCAGGGAAATGCAGCTAAAATGACTGTGGATGCTATTCAGAAATATTATGATGAAGGATTACTGAATATTGAAGCTCCTGAAAACATAATGGATTCATTTGAAAGAAAAATGCATATTATAAATGAAGATATTAGTGTCCGGGAATTTGAAGAAAAAAACAATGGAATTATTCACATGCTCTTTGACGGGGAAGAAATGAGATTTCCATACAATGATTTGAACATTAAAGGTATGTGTGTTAGCTATGATATCTTCCAGTGAATCCATTCTGATATTTGAATACTTCACAGCATCTGGTGTGGAGGATAAATCAATAGTATCTGAAGCGGAAGCTCTTCTGTTCACATTGCTCAGGGAATTAAAAGATTATGCTCTTGATGTTGTTGTAAATAAACACTTTTACATTCCTGAATATGACAATGTCAACCTGATACAGATTGATGAAGACATCATAAGCTGGCTTGAAAAGAATGCATCCCATTTTAAAAAAGCAGTTTTTGTAGCTGGAGAGAACAATAATAATCTGTATAACATTACACGGATTTTAGAAGAGAATAAAGTTGAAATATACTCCTCATCCTCCAGAGCATGTCAAATTACATCCGATAAATATCAAACTTATAATGTACTTAAGGATAAAATCCCCCAGCCAAATACAATTGAATTAAAAATAGATTCGGACTGGAAAGAAAAGGTTAAAGATATCTATGAAAAATGGGAATCACAAAAACTTATTCTAAAGCCCTCAATGGGTGTTGACTGTGAAAATATTATAATTATTGAAGATATCAGCAGCGATTTAGCGGATATTTTTCCTCTTAACTCCAAAATACTTGTACAGGAATTCATAACTGGAGAAGATGTAAGTGTCAGTCTGATATGCAATGACAGCGGAATAACTCCAATCAGCCTGAACAAACAGTACATTGAACTCGAAAAAGGAAAATACATTGGAGGCAAAATACCATTTAAAAGCAAATATGAAAAAGAAGCATTTGCTATTGCAAAAAATGCATGTGAATTGATTGAAGGTTTAAAAGGTTTTGTTGGAGTTGATTTAATAATAACTGGTGAAAAATACGATAATCCTGTTTATTTATTGGAAATTAATTCAAGATTTACAACACCATATGTGGGTCTTGAAAAAATAGCTAATTTCAACATAACCCAAAGTATAATAGAAAATAATGAAATTGAAGCTATTCTCGATGGAGAAGTTGAATTTAAAAAAATTGATGATGATCTTGTAATTAAAGGTGGATTGTAATTTATGAAAATAGCAGGTTTTGATATAGGTGGAGCTAACACTGACTTGGCGATTATTGATTTTGAAGATGGTGAAATTAAAAACATTGAAGTTGATTTCAAATACCTTCCAATGTGGAGCGATAATGATGATTTGTCAAAAGTACTGGTGGAATTGATAGAAAATATTTGTCCCTTATCGCAGATAGATGGGGTTGGAATATCAATGACTGCAGAACTGGTGGATGCATATGACACAAAAAAACAGGGAGTACTTGATGTTGCAGAAAAATGTGAGGAAACATTTTCGTGTCCGATAGCCTATGTAGGTATAGACGGAATGCTAAGCCCTGAGGAAATTAGAAAAAATCCACTTAAAGCAGCAGCTGCCAACTGGATTGCAACGGCACAAATCGCTACACTAATAGCTGACGACTGTATTTTCATTGATACCGGAAGCACAACAACTGACATTATTCCGGTTAAAAATGGTCATGAATGTGCAATCGGAAAATCTGATTTTGACAGACTGGCCACAGGTGAACTGGTATACACAGGAACATTAAGAACAAATCTGGCAAGCTTTGTTAATGAGATTGAATTTAAAAATAATAAATATAACGTAGCCAGTGAATTATTTGCTCAAACTGCTGATGTTTATATGATGCTTGATTTAATAAGTGAAGAGGATTACGTTTGTGATACATTTGATGGTGAGACAAAATCAAAATTAGACTGTGCAAAAAGAATTGCAAGAATATTATGTGCTGACTTAGATATGTTAAGTATGGATGATATTGCCGAAATATCCAATATTATTCATCAAAAACAAATTGAACAAATATCTGAAGGTTTAAAACAGGTATCTACTACTCAAAACTTGGATTTAATAATAACTACTGGCTTAGGTAAGGATATTTTAGATAAACCTGCAGCTGAATTATTGGGTTTGAAAGTCAGGTCAATGGATGAGATTTTAACAGATGAAGAGTGTGTTGTTGCACCAGCTATTGGAACTGCAATCATGATGAATAAATTCATATAGTTATTCTCCTGCAAATTAATAAAAATAATCACGCTTTTAATTACATTGAAAATTCAATTAATTAAAATATTGTTTTTTTATGATAAAAGCATTAATTATTAATTTTTGACCTTCATGGAATAATTGCGGAATTTTTTATGTTAATCAAATAGCTTTCGGCAGGTTATTTAAAACTTTTAAACATTTATATTTAGTTAAAAAATTAATGGATTATAGTATTTAATAAAATTATTTCCATATTTTGATAAAAAATTTTTATAAAAACATTTTTATAGTAGTTAATTCAATATATATTATTA
>CADBPS010000047.1 GCA_902796575.1 uncultured Methanobrevibacter sp.
AATATCAACCAACATAATAAACATAAAATAACGTAAAATAAAGGAGAAAAAATTATGAATCAAAATTCACCAACTTGACGACATTGGAAAAATATTAATTTCATCAACAAAATCAATAGAACTAATTGTTAAAGTTCCAACAGTATTTGAAAATTTATCTTTCAAATTAATAGTAACTTTTTGTTCAATCATTTGAATCTAATTAATAAATGAAACATATCTCTGATCAGATAAAACTTTAGACATATTTTGAAGTTTTATTGCGGATGTGTAGTATTTACAATTATTCTTTGTAATATTGAATAATTTTGCCTGCTCATTGTTGGTGCTTTCGACTAAACATAAGTTAAACAATTCATTTAATATATTTCCAATAGCTTTTTGAGATCCATGGAGTTTCGGAAGTATTTTTTGCTTAATTTGAGCATCAAAATATCTTTGCCAATTATCCCAATTGTCTGGAGACTGTTCATACCTCCATGCAACAATCATGAAACGTAAAATCTCATTAATAACTCTGAAACCAAAATCAAATCCCGTGGACTTAAGGGTAAATTGGAACAATCCTAATTCTTCAGTTATAATTTCAAGTAAATTACCATCATTACAATTAATTATGGATAATATGTCCTTTAAATCAGAAATATTTAAATTTGAAATGTCAGAATCAATTAATGGTGATTGAAGATAGTCAATATTTCCATCAAAATCATCGTTATCCGAGTTTAGATTAATATAATCATGTACTGATAATGTATTAAATTCAATAGTGTTGGCTCTATCCAATACTTTTGGAGAGAACATATATGTAGTTTCGTCAACATTAACAGTACCAACAATAAATAAATTATCTGGAAGTGTTAATTTAAGTCTAGATCCTCCATATAATGGTATGGGTTCCTTACTTTCAATAGCAGACAAAAAATCGGAAAAATACCTTTCGACATGTGACAGATTCATTTCATCAAGTATTAAAAAATAAGGATTATATTCATCAGAACTAGCTTCGTAAATTAAATCATATGCGGGGGTGGTTTGATATTTTTCAGTAAGAGCATTATAATAACCTAAAATACTGGAATTATCTGTCCAATTTGCTCCAACAGGAACAATTTTATATTTTGGAGTAATGGGATTGCTAGTAATCGTTTTATCTTCATTTAATATTGATTTATCATTATTTTCATCATTGAATTTTTGTTTGAAATCTTTGAAGCCAAATTCGTTAATTTTAAGCTCAATATTAACAATTTTACCGGAGCTCTTTTTAAGATAATCTTGTAATTTTTTATTCGGAGAAAATGATAATCTTGGAACAATTCTAAATTTTGCTTTTGCACTTATGTCGTTTACAACTATATTACAACCGTAATACCCATTATAAAATGGAAGATATCTAAAAATATCTTTATTCATCATCCATTGTCTTTCATTATAAGCAGATTTATTAGATTTTTGGGTAAGAATTATAGATCCGTTTGGTTCAATATAGTCATCAGAAATAAAATCGTGCAGTGATTTACAGTCAATTTTTAAATCGACAGTTTGTTTTTCATCTTCTTCATATAATTTTTTAAAATAATCCTTAATATTTACATCATCATAATATAGCTGAAATCCCAAATTGATATTTCCTTTAGCAGATATTCCATCAACAAGCATATCAAATTTTGTTTCACATTCTCTAATAGGCAGTATATCATTAAAATCGTCTTTACTTAATGTCCATCCCATATTCTTCCATGAAGAATAATTTGCTTTAGCTTTCACCGTGATATAATCATCTATGAATTCATCATTATTTCCAGGATTTTCAATCGTTATCGTTGAATAGTCATCAAAATCTCCCAATGAAGATAAATACTTTGCAAATAGTTGTGATAATTTTGTTTTACCTGTTCCGGAATTACCTGTAAAAATCACAAAAGGTTTTACTTTGGCTGATAATAAATAGTTTTCTATAAGTTCTTTATCAAAGTAATATCCTTTATCTATAAGATATCTATAAAATGAAACTTTTTCTGTTCTAGTTTCTGTCATGTTATAACCCATATAATCAATAAAACACAAATTATGGTGTATTTAGTTGATTATTTATGTGAACTTATATTAAAAAATAACGATCATTATATTTGATTGTGATACGTGTCGTGTTATTATTTATCGTTTTTGTTTAGAATATTGAGTTGGCTTTTTATTTTTGAGTTATCATTTTCATATGTACATTTAAATACTATTTCATTAAATACATACTAATGTATAATCAATTATATATTATTTTTTATCAATGTGTATTGATTATATTTTTTTCATTTAACTAACTTAAAGGGAGGTGAAAAAGATCAAAAAAAGGTATATATTCATTATATTGATTTCAATTACTTTAATTTCATTATCCTTCAGCGGTGTTTTCGCAGCTGATGAGGCAGACCAAATAGCTGAAAGTACAGATACTAGTGATTCATACGTTTTGGAGGATACTTCAAATACATTTGAAATCACGCAGGATAATTACGATAATTATTTCAATATGTACACCGGTGAAATTAAAGCAGATTCCAATATCAACTCGGGTGATACTTTAAAAATAGGTAATATTACAAACAGGGCCTTTGTCATTGACAGACAGCTTACATTAATGCCTTTATCAGCTAATGATAAGATTGTTAACGGTTTTGTTCATTTAACCAAAGGCAGTGACGGCTCCAGTGTATTAAATCTTACAATCAACAATACCAAGAGTGTTTTATCAATTAACACTCAGGATGTAGGTATGCTGCATGGTATATGGCTGTCAGATACGGATAACATTACTTTGTCCCACAATACTATCCGAATAGCTAACAGCGGTGGTGTTTATGCTATGCCTATTCAGAATTCCAACGGAAATACTATCATTTACAATGATATGATAACCTGGATTACATGTAATATTATAATGGCTGATTCCAGCTATAATTTAATTTCCAACAATCGTCTGGAGGTTTTGAATTATTCTGAGTTTTCAGTTACCAATCTGATTTATTACTGTCCTTTTTCCTTTGCAGGCCGCTTAATATCATCCCTTTGTGTTGCAAATACTATTACCTATAATGATTTTATAGGATACTCCACAGGGGCTATGTCGATTATTATTCAGGCAATATATGACAATAACGTAAATACCACTGTCGCACATAACAGGATTTTAAAGGGATCCTATGGTATTAATTTATATGGTGACAATTCACTAATCTACAATAATACTGTTTACAACAGTGCAGTGGGTATTTCGGCCATTGGAGGTAATGTCAGCGTTATTGAAAACACTGTTTCAGGTGACAGTCAGGCTTCGGGTATTCATATCAGCGGTAGTGAAAACGCCACTTCAGTTGCCAGGGGCAATAATATTTCATTTGTCGATGTTGTTGAGGGATTATCCATTGGTGACAATGTAAACGCATATAACAACACTATTTATATTGCTGATTATGGTGTGGGTATTCGTTTGAACTCCAATAACTCTAAAGTTTACGCCAACAGAGTCAGAAGTTCCTATGATGATGCTGTAGTTTTTCTTTCAAACAATTCCAGAATCACAGACAATATTCTCATCTCAAATGCAAGAGGTGTTTCTATAACTACTGAAGGCTCCAACCGTTATTACAATAATACTATTTCAGGCAATAAGATTTCCAGCGGAAGCTATGGTATTTTCCTTAAGGGTCTTGTTTACAATACTACAATTTCATCAAATGTTATTGAAACAAATGCGAGTTCAGGTATCTACAGGGAAATTACCGATGAAGCATCCAATGACAATCATGACAATATGATTAACGGTATTATTTACGATTCTACTTCACTGGTTATTAATGACACCAATTATCATAATTACTTTGACGAAAACGGATACTTTAACTATACTTTCGGCGAGGATGAAATCAGCACGGTATTTCTGACATTTCTTTCAGACAAAAATCTGATTTTCACTGATATGATTAATATTATAAGCAACAAGATGAGCAATCTTTTATATAATGTTACTATTACTTTAAAAGGTGACGCTTCAGGTTCACTGATAAGAGACTTTAATTTCATGAATTTCAACAGGAATGCCGTTGTTTTGGAAGGCGTCGGCAATGTTAATGTTGAATCCAATAACATTACAGTTATCTGCAGTGATGAAATAGCTACTGTCTGCGGGATTTTAGTCCTGAAAAGTGACAACAGCAATATTATTTCAAACAACAATATCTATATTAATTCCAGGGCAAACTACACCTACGGTATTAGTGTTTCAGCCTATAATCCTTATACTCGCGAGTATAATCGCAATTTGGCTAAAGGTTTTGTTATATCTGACAATAATATTATTATAATAGCTAATGGCGTAGCTGAAGCTGTTTTTTCAGACTGTATTTGTGAAAGTGAAGTTTCACATAACACAATCAATATTATTTCATCAGGTGATGCCTACGGTATTGCAGCGGTTAATGTAATCGGAAGACTTCATGACTGGAATATTTCAGACAATGAAATTGTTATCCATTCAAATCAGATGACCTATCTTATTGAAAATCATATGACTGACAATATGAGTGTTTCAAACAATTATCTATACTCTCAAAGCAGCGGTGCATATGGTGTTGCATGTTATGAAACTAGCTTTATTTCCATTTACAATAATGTTTTCAATATACCTGCTGGTGATTTATCAAACACTAAAAAGGATAGTGACATTATTCCTCCAGGAAATGCTGCAGTTTTCTTATGTGCCAACAATACTTTCGTTAACATTTCAGATAATGTAATTTATACCAATTCAACACCAATAGTATTTGATGACGGATCAGATGTGAATTTATCTAATAATTCATTTATTATTGATGATGACAATTATTTAACATACTTCATCAGCAATAAAATAAACTCATCTATCATAAAAAGCGGTGACAATATATTATTATCAAATATTACTGTTAATCCGACTTTTATCGTTGATGTTTGCGCTAATATTTACAGTTACAATAATCACTGCATAACATTGAATTTAACAGTTTTGGCTTCAAACTTAAACATTACTGGTTTAAACTTTGTAAACTCAACTGTTACATTATACGATTCATCAGATATTGCAGTTTTCAATAACACTTTTACAGACAGTGATTTATTCATTATCGCAAGTTCTGCAAATAATATATCAAGTAATCAGTTCAATGCTTCTGTTGTGCTAACGGGTTCTGATTTAAACACTATTGATTCCAACACTTTCAATAGCAATAATTCAGTATTGATTGATGCTTCAAACAGCAATAAAATAACGGGTAACACTTTCAACGCTGCTTCAGATGTTATTATAACTCTTATTGGGTCAGGTAACAATCTTGTTGAGAACAATAATTTAACTGGAAGCGGCGATAATATCTCTGCTATTTACCTTTCAGGCTCATCGGATAATACTGTTAAATCAAATTATATTTATCTTGAATCAATGACTGCTCGCTCTGCTGTTACACTTGCTGATCAGTCAAAAAGCAATTTGATAACAGATAATTACATTGTCTTTAACGGATGTGATGATAATTATGCAGTCAGTGTTGTTTCAGATAAAAATCTTTTAAATAACATTACTTTCAACTATCTGGTAAGCGGATTGAGAAGGGCAAATTCAGCAGTTTCTGCCGATTATGATTTTGTAAGTGGAAATTCCCCATATGACATTTACGTCAGCTCTGACGGTGATGATGATACTGGTGACGGCAGTGAGTTAAAACCTTTTAAAACATTGTCATATGCACTGAGAAATTCACTGAATCATGTTGTAATTAAAATCATTAAAGGAAATTTCACTGAATCCAATCTCCTGATTGATAAAAACATTACAATCATCGGATTAAATCATGATATCTCAATTGACGCAGACAACAAACAGCTTTTCACGATTCTTAATAATGCAACATTAACAGTTGAGTCTCTAACTTTAATGAATGCATTTGACGTGAAAGGAGGTGCACTCTTTAAAAACAGTGGAAATCTCTATATTTTCAATTCACAAATCTGCAATTCATCATCCTATTATGATAATTCGAATCCTGTATTTGATGATATGATTGATGATACACACTGGCAGAGTCATGATTGCAGAAATGAAGGACTGGGTGGAGCCATTTTAAATTATGGTAATTTAGTTATTAACAATTCAAAATTATATAATAATTTTGCACATACTGGTGGAGTACTGGCCGATTTTGGAAATACTGAGATTTCTTCTTCAGTTTTCTACTCCAACCGTGCAGTTCACGGCGGAGTTATCTACTCCAAGTCCAAAAACACTTTATATGTTACAGACTCAATGTTTCTGGATAATACTGCAGTTATAACTTTAAATTACTGTATGGTAAAAAAATCAGTTTCAGGATGGTCAATTGACACCGGAAACACATACTCCTACTCATCAATGTGTAATTTACTGACAGGTGCCGGAGGTGCCATATACACTTTAAATGACCTGGTTGTCAGCAACAGTGTATTTAATCATAATACTGCATGGAAAGGAGGAGCTATTGCCAGTGACTTTACAAGTTCCCATTCCAATGTTAATTTAACATTGAACAATTCTTCATTTATCAACAACAGGGCAACCAATGAAAGTAAAATTCTCGATTCTCCACTTGTCTACATGTTTCCGTTCAACAGCGAGTATCGCGGAGGTGCAGTTTACGGAGAATTTAACGCACTGGATGCCACCAACTGTGAATTTATGGGAAATCATGCTCAAAATGATGGTGGTGCTTTCTATGTACGTGCCGGTGAAGGAATTATTGATTTATGTAATTTCACTGAAAACCGTGCAGGTTCCAGTGGAGGAGCTCTTGATATTTCAAGCAATTTCCTCATTACAAGGACAGTTATCTCAAATAATTCAGCTTCCTACGGCGGGGCTATCAATTACCAGTCCTATTCCTACTACGGCCATATTCAGAATCATCTGAATATTTATAATTCAACTATCTGTGACAATATGGCTCTGGATGCCGGCGGTGCACTTCGTGTCGGTCAGTCCAATGTTACTATTCATGACTGTAACATTTACGGCAATTTTGCTCCTGAGGGAAGTACAATGTCCTCTTCATATTACACCAGTAATCCTAGTGTGGTATCTGCTGATGTAAGATACAACTGGTGGGGTATCGATGCCAACGGAAAGGTTTTAAGTGCTGATGATTCGGTTTATAATTTCCCTAATGTCCAGACCGGAAGAAAATCCAATACTCGTTTCGAATGGATTACTGAAGACAGTACTGATGATGATGTAAATCCTCCTGCTCCGGTTAATCCGGGCAGCAGTGATGATAACGGCAATAATCCTATTGTAGTTGTCAATCCGTCAGGTACATCTTCGTCACAGTCAACAAACAGCCATATTGGAGTTCCGGACATGTCATCGGGAGGCAATGTCATAGATCCTTACGCAGTTCCAGGGGACGGTTCCAATTCAGGAGGCGGTGGTTTTTCACCGTTTAACGGTAACTCGGAATCTGGAAATTCATCAAACACTATATCAAATGTTCCTGCAAATGGAAATCAGCCTAAATCAAATGGTAATACTGATTCAAATGATTTAAGTCAGTTATTTGATGATTTGATGAATTATATTAATTCCAATACTGCTTCAAAGGAGAATGCACATGTTAAAAATACTACTGATAATCAAAACAGTTTAAGCAGATCGGAAAGTGTTTCCTATGATGATTCCCTAAACACTGTCGGTACTATAAGCAATGCAATAGCTGCTGCACCTGAAGTGTCTTCAGGCCAGTCAGCTGCACTGGGTTCAAGTTCAGCTTCCGAATCTTCATCGTCCAAATCATATGAACTGGATGATGAGCACAGCGTTAAAAAACAGGCTGATAATATGGTTGCATTCATCGCTTTTGCAGCATTAATATTGCTGTTTTTAATATTTGGTTATAAACGTGGAAAAAATGATGATTTGTAAAAAGAATCATTTTTTTCAACTTTTCTTTACTTTTTTTCAAAAACATTATATACGAATTAACCATAAAACTAATCTTATTGGCGTTCATTTTTCGAACAATAAAAAAATAGTTTTTAGAGGTGTTAATTATTTCATATAAAAATATAATGTTCATATTACTAATAATGGCTGTTGTTTTTTCTTCAATCGGCATGGTAACTGCATTTGAAGACAATTCAACCGAAATCTTATCGCAAAATGAAATTTATGTCTGTGACAACACTAACCCTGATGTTACCGACGGCAGTTTCGACTCACCATACAACAGCTTAAGCGAAGCAATAAGTCTTGCAGACAATGATTCAACAATAGTCATGTTTGAAGGAGACTATAAAGGTGAATTAAACACAGGTTTAACAGTTGATAAAAATATTACCCTAAAATCCTACAATTCAAGTGTTACTATTAACGGTGAGAATATAAATTCATTTTTCAAAATACAGAAATCCTCATCTCTTACAATAAAAGACATTGAATTTAAAAACGGATATGCAGATTCCAGTAAACTGGCAGTTTTTGAAAACAGCGGGGATTTAACTCTGAGGAATGTTACTTTCAATAACATGAACTCATTTATGGGTGTTATTTTAAATAAAGGCAATTTAAATATCCTAAACTCATCATTTTACCAGGCCAAATCCTCACTTCTGGCTCAATTAATTGTCAACCTTGAAAATGCCACACTGACAAATGCAATCATTCCGAATAACCCTTCAGCCAACTTACCGGCAAGTATCTACAACTATAAAAATATCAACATCAAATCTTCAGATATTGATACCTTATATTCAAATCTGAGTTATGATGACAGTGATGTCCATGAACTTAAAGTTAATATTGACAATTCAACATTCAATTCAATTCATCTAAACACTACGGCAGCTGAAATATCCAACTCCACTTTTCTTCAAAACACCAGATTCTACAGTTCTAAAATTAACGTAAACTCATCAAGATTCACCTACAAAGACCATTATCTCTCAACATTATCTTCATTTGAATCTAACCTGACAGTCAAATCATCCCTTATCAGCGGAGGAATCAACTGTCCAAATTCCATAATAAACATTACATATTCGGTAATCATTGACGGCATAAGCGGCAACGGATTAACTACTCACGTATATGCTCCATACAACTGGTGGGGTTCAAACAAAGGTCCTGAAATTGAATATGCAAATAAAACTGTAGATAACTGGATTGTAATGCAGTTTGAAGCCGATGAATCACCGATCAGTGTCGGAACTGATGCTAAATTCACGGTTTCACTCAATAAAATCATATCTAAAAATACATTAGCTGACCTTCCGAACCCTGAACTTGTACCTCAAAGATATGTGAAATTTGAATCCGAAAGCGGATTTTTCGAAAAATCAGGTGCATTTCTTGAAAACGGAATTGCTGAAAATCATCTTATCGACAATACTGAAGACAGTCTCGTTTATGCAGTTGTTGACTCTCAAAGGTTAAGGCTTGTAATCGGAACGGGATCTACTAATTACACGTTATATGTATCGTCAGCAAGAGGAAGCAATGCCCTTGGAGACGGAAGCTTTGAAAATCCTTATCAGACACTGAAATTTGCTCTTGACAAGGCAATTACGGGAAACACAATATACCTGCTTGAAGGAAACTATTCATACGGACAGAACAATGAACTTACAATCACCAAAAACATCTCAATCGTAGGTATAGGCAATCCTGTTCTTAAAAGGGATGACAACCGGGTAATGTTTAGCGTAAGTGACATCGGCAGTTTAAGAATTGAAAACATAACATTTTCGGTTCTTTCAAAAGCATATGGAAATTCACTTTTTATTCTTAACGGAGGTAGTTTAACGATTATTAACTCAACTTTCACAAATATCACATCATCTTCAATTATAGAATCCCAGTCATATTCAAATGTTAAAATCAGTCACTGTAACTTTACAGACAACAGGGGATCTGTAATTTCAGGTTCGCTGAAAGCTGTTGTTGATGATTCAATATTTGAAAACAACAGGAATTACTATGAAAACAGCATATACTTTGACTTCAACTATATATTCCCTGTAAACGGAATACTTGAAGTTTACAGTTCAGTCTTTAACAACAACACTTTAGGAATTGCCAATCTCCATCCTACAATTCAGTACTCCGCACTGTCAGCATCATTTGAATATTCAAGTTATGCCTACTTTAAAAACTCTTCATTTACAAACAACCAGTTTAAAAACCTCCTCTATCCTTATCTTGCCTTTGCAATGCACACGGATTACAGTGAATACGGAGGATTTATTGACAACTGTTCTTTTGTCAATAACACTCCCCTTAATATGAATATCAACAATCTGACCAGTTCAGTATTTCGCAGCAACAGACTCTCGGTTACTGCAGTTGAAGCTCACGGCAGCTATTTTGAAAACAATGATAATCTTGTAAGGGAAGGAAGCTACTATGTAGGTGAAGGTATTTTAAATGCAAAAAGGGTCATTAATTCAACATTCATATCAAACAAAGCTGCATATGGTGGGGCATTATATAATCCTGGTGAAGTCCACTACTGCGTATTTGTAAACAACACTGCCCAATATGAAGGGGATGACATTTTTTCATACTCCGGTGATGTAAATTATTCAAGCAACTGGTGGGGTGACAACCAGAAACCCGATTCCGGCAAAGTATATATTTTCCTTGGAAACCTCATAATGGATGACTGGATAGTAATGACCTTTGAAAACATATCCAAAAACACTTTTGAAGCTTCACTAAAATTGATGAGCAATAATCAGACAACTTCACCTCTAAACTATAATATCAACCAAAGAAACGTTTATTTCTCAACCCAGGTCGGTGAAGTCACACCACAATCATCAAAGCTTGAAAATAACAGGGCATCAACGACTTTGCATTATGATGAAATTTCCCGTGACTTTAAAGTCTATGCTCAAATCGACAACCAGATTCTTGATTTGTCAGTAAGAAACAATTCAACACAAATTTTAATGAACAATGTTACCTTACAGGGCAGATACAACAAATACAACTTTACATTAATAAACGTCAACGGATACGCCATTCCAAATCAGACTGTAAAAATAGAAATCATCAATTCAACGGATACTTTATCATTTAACGTTTTAGGTGATGAAAACGGATTTTTCGAAATTCCCTTTGAATACCCTTCAGGCGAATATAAAGTTAATGCATATTATGAGGGAAACGGATACTATGAAAAATCACAAAGCGGTGCAGACGTTAATGTAGTACTCACAGACACATACATTAATTCCCTAAATTATACTTTCTACGGCAAGAACAATGATTTCTATGCGGTACTTCTGGACGGCACCGGAAGAGGTATTCTAAACCAGAGCCTGACTTTCACAATAACAAATTCCAGAAATCAGAGCAAAATCATCAAATCAGCAACAGATACCTATGGAAGAGCAGATATTGTCCTTGATTTGGATGTTGGAAACTACACGATTCAGGTTGATTTTAAAGGTGACGAATGGTACGGTTCATCATCATCAATTTCAAAGCTAACCATACTTCCGGTTAACTCAACAATAATCCTTCCAAATATAACCTTGTACGGATTCGGAAACGTTTACAATATAACATTAACGGATGCCTACGGCACCCTGATTAAAGGTGAAAACATAGAAGTTGTTATTTCAAAAGACAATGTTTTTGACACCTTCACTCTCCAGAGCGACGATATGGGTACTGCACATTTAACGATTAACTATCTTCCGGGAACATATCAGATAAATGCAACATATCGGGGTGATCTGGTCTACGGTTCAGCTCAAAGCAGCGCAGTCATCACAGTTGAAAAGGTTAAAACCACTCTTCTTGGATTTTCCCATGCAGTAATCCCCCTAAACGGATACTATTCAGTTGTACTAAGTGACATGTACGGCAGAAGACTTGCAGATGAAACAGTAACAATGGATGTCTACAAAGGAAAACTTTTAAAATCATATTCTGCAGTTACAGACGGAAACGGTGAAGCAGTATTTAAAATGGATTTAGGTGAAGACACATATCTTGTAACATACAGCTATAACGGAAGCACATGGTACGGCCAGTCCACCGGAGCGGCAACAGTTGTTATCAGCAACGACACAGTCCCCTCTGATATTGAAATGAATGGAAGTGATCTGATTCAATATTATGGTGAAGGAAAATATTTCATAATTACATTCAGTGACAACAATTCATTTACACAATATGGAAAGAATATTTCAGCAACAATAACCTCAACAGGGTTTTCTCAAAACTACAATCTGATAACTGACATATACGGACAGGCAAGACTTCAAATCAACCTGAACCCCGGTGTGTACAATATATCATACTCATATAAAAACGATTACTATAACATTTACTGTGAAAATTCAAATACAATTACAGTCTATAAAATGCCTTCTTTTATAATGGCAGGTGACGTTATCGTAAAGAAAAATGAAACAAAATACATTGAAGTCTATTTAAGGGATGTCAACAACAATCCGATTAAAAACATGCCGGTTAACATTAACGGTTACAATGTTACAACAAACAGTGAAGGAATCGCACGTTTATTGATAAACATGAGCGAGGGAAAACATAGTGTTAAGTACTCATTTGTAAATCCCAATTACATCTCATCCGAAGGTTCATGTGAAGTGCTGGTTACGGATTCGGATAAAATATCAACATTTCTTAAGGGAGATGATATTACCACTAATGAATCGGGAGAAATCAGCTATAATGTATCCCTTAAAGATGAGCTTGCAAATGGAATTTCCGCTTCAAAAATCACTGTTAAAGTCTATGATGCTGATGCAGACAATATTTTAAACTTATCGGCCAATACGGACAGCGAAGGTATTGCATACTTTAAGCTCAATTTAACATATGGAAAATATATTTTAAAATCATTCTACGCCGGGTCTGAAAGATACCTTGAATCAAATACATTCAACTATTTAACTGTTGATTCAGCAGGTCTTGTTAAAACATTTATCACAGGATATCTTGACAAAAACAATACATATAAAGTCACACTGGTTGATGATAATGCAAATAAAATCAAATCAGCAGAAATAAGGTTTGACGTTAACAATAAAACATATTTCACAACCACTGATGATGAGGGTGCAGCATCAGTTTATCTGG
Source organism: uncultured Methanobrevibacter sp. (assembly GCA_902796575.1). Taxonomy (GTDB): domain Archaea; phylum Methanobacteriota; class Methanobacteria; order Methanobacteriales; family Methanobacteriaceae; genus Methanocatella. The sequence continues at coordinate 13,172 of CADBPS010000047.1, forward strand.
GCACAGCAGCAGGAATATTTGATATTAAAGCATTATTTGACGCTGAAGGCTATGAAAAATCATCACTTCACCAAACAATATACATCTCGGGAGTTCTCACATATCTTTTCGCGCCGGACATTGTTAAATATTACAATAACGCAACACAGTTTAAAGTTCAGCTATTGGATTCACTGGGCCAGCCCTTATCCGGAAAGGAAATAATATTTACTGTTAATAACATTAACTCTACAAATGTTACTGATGAGCTAGGGTGGGCTTTGATGAGCATTGACTTTAAACCTGGAAATTATACTCTGATTTCAACTTATCTGGCTGATGATTCATCCGAAAATGCATTGGCTGTTTCAAACGTTACAGTTTTATCAACAATACTTGCCGATAATCTGGTTAAATACTACCGGAATGCGTCACAGTTCAGTGCCAAATTTTTATATCCGAACGGTCAGGCTATTAAAAACACAAATGTTTCAATGCTTTTCGATAACACAAGCTACATTAGAATGACGGATGAAAATGGAATTGCAACTCTGGTTATCAACAGTGAAGTTGGAAAATACAACATTAGCGTTCAAAATCCATATGACGGACTGGTTGAATCATATAACATTACAGTACTGCCATATTCCATATTAAAGGAAAGCATATTAAACGGTCAGCTTATTGACAACATTTATCGGCTCATATTAACAGATGCTGACAACAAGTCAATAGCTAATGCAGAAATTACTGTTATTATTGAAAACAATACTTATTTTGCAGTTACAGACAGTCAGGGTATTGTTAATGTTGAATTGCCAAAGGAATTCGGTATTTATCATTTAAATGCAATTTTTAAAGGAGACAGTGCATTCAAACAATCCACTTTTTCAGATTATTTCACAGTATCCGGAAACCTGACATTTCTGCTTGCAGATAATCTGGTTAAGTTCTATCGAAATGCCAGTCAGTTTAATGCCCGGCTGGTTGATGCAGATAACAATCCCCTATCCGGAAAAGCCATTAAACTGCAGATGAACGGTAAAAACTACACAAGAGTAACTGACAGTAACGGGTGGATTAAATTTGATGTTAATTTAAACCCCGGTGAATATGACATTATCTGTGCCTACTACTCGGATAATCCGTTGGAAAACACTTTTTCAACTTCTAAAATCACAGTTTTACCAACAATAATAGGTTTTGATCTGGTTAAATATTATATGAATGCATCCCAGTTCTATGCCAAAATCATTGACGGTAAAGGTGATGGAATCGCCGGCAGGGATGTGGTTATGAATATTAACGGTGTTTTCTACACCCGAAAAAGCAATGACTTGGGTATTGTAAAATTAAATATTAATTTGCTTCCAAATTTATATATTATAACAGTCACCAATCCTAATGATGGATTAAAAGCATCTTTTACAGTAACTGTACTGTCAACTGTCCAATCCGGTGATTTGGTTAAGTATTACAGAAATGCTTCCCAGTTTTATGTCAGGCTGCTTGATGATACAGGTAATCCCCTAAAAAATGCTCAGGTATCTATGAACATTAACGGGGTGATTTACACCCGCCAAACTGACGGGTCGGGAACTGCTAAACTAAACATTAATTTAGGTCCTGGAGAATATATTTTAACTACCACTCATCCTTCAGGGCTGCAGGTCAGCAATAAGATTACTGTTTTAAGCATTCTGGAAGGCAGTGACTTAATCATTAATCATAATGACGGTGGGGTGTTTAAGGTTATTCTACTTGATTCTACAGGCAGACCATTTGCCGGTCAGCAGATTGTATTTAATATTAATGGTGTTATGTACAAAAGAAATACAGATTCCAACGGTGTTGCTTCTCTAAATATCAATCTTCCTGTAGGTAAGTATATTATATCTTCCTGCTATGGGGATTTTGCTGTTTCCAATACCATTATCATTAATTAATTTTTTTTAAGCAAAGGATATCAAAGGGAGTAATTATATTCCCCTTTCCTAAATCCCTTTAATTTAAATCAATTTTTTATATAATGATTAATATATTTTTCAATTATAATAAAAGTATCTAATTTTTATTTAAATTATTATATGGTTGATTTACATAGTTTCTATTGGGTATTATTCCATTAAATTACTAAATTTCGGAATAGTATAATGATTCATGGGGATTTGAGAAGTTTTTACAGCACTGTTTTTATTGAAAATGAAGTAATGTCTTGATTAGATTATGTGAAATCAGAAAGGATTCGAACATGAAATGTATAATAAATGTAACTGGTGAGATACATTTTGATTATCAAAAAATATGATGCTGTCTGATGACCATTAATTAAAAAATGAGTTTTCAATACTAAAAATCATTCTATAAAGAAAAATCTTAGAAAAAAGATTGCTGTCATGCATATTATTTCTATATTGTTTTTGCTGTTACATTATGATGTGAAAAAAAATATTTTAATCATAAAAATTATTCATATCATAAAAATTTATATGGGTTCTAAATATTGATTTAAGTCATAAAAATTGTTCTATAAAAAAATAAAAACTTTTAAATACTTTAATGATAAAATAAAGAGTGGTGGTAAAAAATAACGGAAGAAAAAGACCGTACTTTAAAATTGATTTCTAAATATCATCTACCTTTACTGTTGGAAATACTGAACCGAAACACGGATATGAATATCGGCATTGATTCAGAAATCGAAATACTGACTGATGAACAGATATATATTGAACCGTCTTTGTTAAGGCCGGATTTCATTGTAAGAATTGGTAATTTAATTTTAATGGTGGAATTTCAATCAACAGCACTGCGATTTGATAATAAGAAACGCTTCAAATTATATATCACGTTTTTCGATTACAAAAATAACGGGGATAATAGAAGGATATTTTTCGCAGTGCTTTCAACGGCCTAACATTCACAAACTGTTAAAGAGCTTATGAATGATGGGGACTATTTTACTTTTCCAATAGTTTCATTAATTGATATTGACGAAAGAGAAATTATAAGTAATATTAAAGAAAAAGTTAAAGAACAGAAAAGCATCACTGATGAAGAGTTAATAGAATTAGCATTAACGCCTATAATGGTAAAAGGCAGAGAAAATATCATTAAGCAATTCGAAGAAACGTCAGAGGTAATGGATATGGTATCATATGATAACATTGAAATTAAAGAATCTACATACGGGATTGCGTTAATGCTTGCAAACATGTACTTTGAAAGAGATGATCCGGTAAGAAAAAAAATTCAGAGGGATTTTATGGTTAAAATTGATTGTATAGATGAAGCAATACAAGAAAGCTATGAAAAAGGAACAAATTATGGAATGGAAAAGGTATAGAAAAGGGAATAAATAATGGAATTGTAATGACGATTGAAAATCTTCTTAAAAATAAGGAGATATCAACTGAATATGCAGTTGAACAGTTACTGTCAATCAATTGTGGCATTGATGTAATTTCAAAAATTACTGGCTTACCTGAAAAAGAAATTGATTTAATAATAAGGAAGATGAGTGCTGATTAAATTAAGGGATTAACATCTTCAATAATGTAGAATGGGTTCAGCGGAAAGTAATTTATGATATTAACTTTTCATTTGTTTTTAAAAATAGGGTGTCCGCCAAAATTAATTTTGATATTGGAACCTATTTTATGGTCACATCAAGCTTTAATTGATGTGTAGTAGATATACTTTCACAGAAATCCACAATATCTTCTTTATTGTTCTGTTTTCCT
>CADBPS010000048.1 GCA_902796575.1 uncultured Methanobrevibacter sp.
ACCGCTTGAATCTGTTAAAGTCACATCCAACCTTTGAGAGCCTTTATAAAACATAGTGATGTTATTGGATTTAAGGTTTACATTGATTTTATCAGCGACCATAAACGAACCTGTGACTCTTTCACTGGTGTAGTTTTCATCTCCATCATAAACTGCTTCAAAATCATATGTTCCAATTGCCATTTTACCAACAACAAGAATGCCTTTGCCGTTGCGTACACTTATCGTATACTCACGAGAATTCAATTTAAAGGTAACCTTGTCTGTAATGTTTTCACTGCCTGAGGTTAATCTGACATTGACTGTGACCATTTCATTTGCTGTCACATCATTGATTTCAACAGCAAGCTTTGCCCTTCTCTGTGTGAGATTTAAAATATAATCAGTATCTGACGGGTAATAGTTATCATCACCTGAATACTTGGCCTTGATAGTGTAGACTCCTGTATCCAATGGTGAGATGTACCATAATGCGGTTGCCTCATCAATCTGTTTGTTTCTTGAAGTGTAATGGTCTGGCATGCTGAATGAAACAACGCCTGTTGCATTTGAGGATAAGTATGCATAAATCAGGATATTTTCACCAATAGCTGCATCAACTACAATGCGAATATTGGAATTAGCCTTAAACACTTCAAACGCACTGGAGTTGACTGATGTGACATAATAATTATCACCATTATAGGCTGCAGTCAAATTATAACATCCTGCATTTAAATCAGTTATCTCTAAAATTGCTTCGCCATTTTTTATGTTTATGGTTTTAGAAATATCTCCAATTGTGAATGTTACATTGCCGGTTGCATTATCATTCAGCTTTGCAATAGCTTTAAAATTCTCACCATAAGTAACATTAGATAGTGTTAATATCAAATCACTTCTTAAATCTCTTATATAGAAACTTGACTCCAGAGAGTTGGGATTATAGTTTTTATCACCATCATAACTTATTTTTATTTGGTGGTTTGCTCCTGAAATGTTTTTCACGGTTAATACTGCCTGATTGTCTTTGATTTTAATTTTATATTTTTCACTGTCGAAAACAAATATTACTTCGCCACTGGTGTTGTTGGATAGTGTCAAGGTAATATTTGCATCTTCACCAGAGACTACATTACTAACAGCCAAATCAAATATCGGATCTGCCTTATCAACATTAAATATGTTGGACTTGCTTGTAGAGTTGAAATAATCATTAGTGTAAAATGCATCAAGGGCATAGGTACTGGCATCAATATAATTTACACTCAATTGTGCTTTTCCATCAGCAATAGCTACAACCTCGCTTAAAATATCTTTAACTGTGAAATTGACATAACCTGTTATGTTCTCATCAAATTCAGCAGTAAATGTAACTGGACTTGCATAAGTAGCATTTGTTGATGTTAAATTGAATAAGATCTTTTTAACTTTTAAATTATTGGTTATTGTCTTATTTTGATAGCTTGCATTGATTTTATAGTTCCCGCTTTTGAGGTTTAGCTTGAAGTATCCGTAACCATCATCATCAGTAGTGACAGTATATAACTCATTTTCAAAAGTGATTGTTACTGTTCTTAATGGTAGCGGAATGCCGCTTGATTCAATCAGCCTGATTGAATAATTAAAGTCATTATATTCATATGATGTAACATCTTCGCTCATCATTATGAATTCATCGCCAACACCGATTGTGGTATTCCAGTTAGCTTCTGCCCAGTAGTCATCTCCTTCATAGTAAACATAAATGTAATTGCTTCCCTTATCGTAATTGACTTGGAAATTAGTCTGACCGTTGGTTAGATTCAATCTGTAAATCTTATAATTGATCAATACTGTGACTTCACCTGTGCAGTTTTTATTTGTCTTGACAAGGATATTTCCTTTAAATGTTGTTTCATTATAGTTTACTTTAACATCCATATCTGTTGGATATTTTAAAACGCTGAATGATACGCTTGCAATGCCTTTTGAGAATTTGGTATTGCCGTCAAAAACTAGATTCAAATGATAGTTTCCTGCCTTAAGATTTGGAATATTAACTGTTGTAGTCGTATCATTTAAAAACACCTGATAATTATAACCATTGATATTTAAAATAGCTTCTCCTCTCACATCATCTGGGCGTGCTGTGATTTTTACACTTTGTGTCTCGCCAAGCATGATATCTTCAGCTGTGATGTTGAAACTTGGAACATATCTTTTGATTTTTAAAATTCCGCTGACGGAACAGTTCTTGAAGTATGTGTTTTCAACATAAGCTATTGTTATATTATATTCTCCTTCCTTAAAACCAGTCAGGGAGATTTTGTTTACTCTATCATCATAGAGATAGATTGTCTTTTTTCTCACACCGTCGATGTATAGGACTGCTGATGATTTGGAGCCTTCAACCTGAAGTGTGATATTAGCATAATAGCTTTCATCAATGAAAAACTCAGGAATAGTCAAGTTCATATAGGTATCCCTTTTATTGACATTGACTTTTGAAGTATAGAATGATTTAAAATAATTTTCACTACCATTATATGATACTTTTATATTGTAACTTCCAGGATTTAAGTCGCTTATTGTATAATATGTATACCCCTTTTCGAGTGTGATATTGTATACATTATTGCCAATACTGATTAGTATTATGCCCTCGGGATTCAGATTATCCTCACCCTCAATGTTAATACTAATATTTAAATCATCTCTGTAGCTTAGATTGTTGTTTAAGGTAATGTTGATGTCAGTTTTAATTTTGCCGACATCGACTTCGACTATTTTTGCAAAGTCACTTAAAATTACAGGTATTTGATACAAACCTTTCCCTTGGCTATCAGTGTAGGCGTAGGAAATCTGATTTGTGAAATTGAAAATGTCATTTTTAATGAGGATTTCTGATTTTGGGATTAAATCACTGTTTAATCCAACTGGAATGTTTAATGTCCATTTAACTGTAATATCAGTTTCATCTCCGATGTTTAATGCAGAATACTCTGGTGTGATGTTTAAAACCAGCCATGAGTTGATTTCACCATCAAGGTTAACAGCACCAGTGACATAGGGGTTTTCGTTTGAGCCCCACCAGTTATCATCAAGAGATAATATCTCGCCACTTCCTATATAAACGTCCTTGGATATCTCTTCAAATGGAGTGTTTGCCAAAAAGAGATTGTAGGTCAGGTTTAATCTGCCTGTACTGTAGATTGTAGGGGAGCCTCTGCTTGGAGTTGAATAAACGCCAGTATTGTTTTTGAAAATATTGCTATATGCTGTCAATGTTCCCGTATTATAGATAGAACCATAAATGTACTGGAAATTGGCCTTGGAGATTACACTGTTTTCAATAATTGAGTTAGTTAATTTGAAGTTTCCATTATTATAAATCACCCCTCCTCTTGACTCCTGTGCAGAGTGTGAGTTGGTAATTAAAGTGTTATCCATTATTAAATCATTATTATTGTAAATTACACCGCCGTATGAAAAGTCATCGGTATCGGATTTCAGAAATTGTGAGTAATTTATTGTTAGTTTACCATTATTGTAAATGCTTCCTCCATATGAAAATAATCCTGATGTCGAATGAGCAATATTTGAGATGAATTTTGAGTTTGTAATTGTTAAGGTACCGTTATTACTTATTGCACCACCATAAATGTTTTTGTTGTTGTAGCTGTAAGTCAGAACATTTGACTGGATTGTACAATTGTCAAGTATGACAGTGGCATTTTTTATCTCCAATGCAGATCCGTAAACTGAATCTGGAAAATTGATACTGTAAGATTCGGGGGATTTGAAAGCATTGATAAAGCAGATATTCTTAAAAGTAACATTGACATTGTCTGTTACTGTAAACAGGTAGTTTTCACCTTCACCATCGATGACAGTGTTGTTTCCGATGAAATTAACTGACTTGTCGATGATTATCCGTGTGTTTTTATCACCCGCATATGTATCGCTGCTTAGATGAATATCCGAATTGTTTTTTGCATTGTTTACTGCTTGGATGATTGATTTAACTGGTGCGGAAATATCACCATTGTTTAAATCACTACCTTCCTGTTCATCAACATAGATTGATAAATCCTGATGGGTATCCTCCAATTCCATAGTATCGTTTGTCTCAGCATTTACTTGTGTAATGCCCAGTAATACTGTTGATATGAGGATTATAAGTATTGTTTTTTTAATAATTTTTAACACCTCAAAAATGATTGCCAATATTTTAAATTATGTTAAGATATTTAAATATAAAAATAATAGAAATATTTAGTCAAATTTTATTTTGACTAATCGAAATTTGAATTTTTGCGCCTATACCCTATGATTAATAGAATTAATGTAGCTATTACATAGAATATTGAAGGTATATACTCTGTTTTGGATAAATTTTCAAGTTCATATGCTTTTTTAGAAACACTTGGAGATTCACCACCAGACTCTGATGAGCTAACTAATGATTGACTGCCCACATCTGAAGGGGTTGTATCAGTATTGTTAGATACAATATCATATGGAATGCTGATTGTTATCGGAAGGGATGAATTACTATATGCATCAGAGCTATCTTCACCATTAGGAGATATCATATTATTAGAACCACTATTATTGGCATTGTCATTGTTATTGCTGTTTTCATTATTATCAGTATTGTCTGTCGGATTATCTATGACTTCTGGAGCATACATTTCACTGTTTTGTGAAGTTTTACCTGGAATCAGTGGATTATAAATTGGTCTATCATTGTTTTCAACAGGATTGATTGATGTGCCGTCAATAACATTGGAAATGTCATTATTATTGGCTGGAGGAGTATATGAATATTCCTCTCCATTGTCAACCTTGTTGTTTTGATTTGCAAAGTATTCAAATGCTCTTATGACCTTGTTGTTTTCAAAATTGATATTATCATGCTTTGACAAATCGCTGTAACCAAAACCGTCATAGCCGTTTTTTGCATTCTCATTATATGAAACCAAAAGATTATCCGATACCGATGAGTCTTTGGAATCCTCAAGGTAGACTGACTTGTAGCCGTCACTGAATACGGTATTGTTTTTTATTGAATACTTATGGTCGCCTTCTGTGGATTGGCTGTAGCTTACTCCATAAATATTGTCATTAACATTAACTGATCCAACACTGTGAACTTCAATAATATTGTTTTCAACGATTGAATCTGAATCTTGGGTTTCAACACCTGCCACCAGCGCCCATTCGTGAGTTCCTGCAAGGCCTGTAACATTAATGCGATTATAAGTAATTAAAAGCTCAGTGCCACCATAATAGTTCTGGGAGTAAATTCCAATATTCGGACCATTGGAAAATGAATACAAGCTGTTTTTTGTTATATTTACTTTGGTTATTGATCCTGAAATCTGAATCGGGTAGGCAGTTCCTGCTGCCAGTCTTCCTCCTGTTGTTACTATTGAGATGTCATTATCGATTATAGTTAGATTATTTAAATTATAAATGTCAATTCCATATAAATAATTGTCAAGACCAGGATATGTGATAAAATCACTCATGTGAATTGAATTATCTGTTATTAGTGCATTGTCACATTTACTAATCAGTAATGCATCTAAAGTAGGATATAATGAATCCTGACGGTAGTTCACTTCAGATATAATTTTGTTATCTGTGAATTTCAAGTTTTTGCAGTTCTCAACACCGACACTCAATACAAAGTCTGAATCAAGGCTTGTACCATAAGCTCCATGATTAACATCCTTTAAAGGCAA
>CADBPS010000049.1 GCA_902796575.1 uncultured Methanobrevibacter sp.
CAAAACAGGACAACAAACACTTGAACTTAACGAAACGAAAGAATTAACAACGCTAGATTCCTTCGCTTAATCTAGCACCCTATATATTTTAATGGATGATATGGATATTATGAAAGTTTATAATAATCTTGGAAATTCATTCGATACTCTTAATGAAATTAGATTTAAAACAGAATTAAGGAATGATTAAGAGATTAATATGGTTTTTACAAATCAAGATTTCATAGATTTAATGGATTTTTGCAAAGATATAAATAATTTCCATAGAACTGCTGAAGTACCATTTGATACAATTTATGATATCTCTAAATCAGAAAATAAATATAAACATCCTTTAATTGCTGATTCAAGATATTGGTGTTTTAATTTAGATAATATTTGTACTAATGTTCATATTATGGATAATGGCCGAAAAAAGAACTTTCCTGCTTCAACTGATGCATTACACTATAATATTGGTAGTTCGGGGTTTAGTTTATATTTTATTGAATTTAAAGGATTACCTATAAATTCCATTGATTATAAATTAAAATTGGGTTCCATAAATAATTCATTAAAATCGGGGCACTGTGAAAATCCGAGAGATAATTGCTCATTATCTGAAAAAATTTTTAAATCATTAAATAATGTTAAAAATAGGTTTGAAGATGAAATTATTTGTCAATTGAAAATTAAAACAACAGAATCTTTGTTTTTTACATTACCCTCAATGTATAAGTATTACTGTGAAAAGAAAGGAATCAACTATGAAGAACATTTGAGCGAATTTATTTCGTGGTTATTAAAGTCCAAAAAGAATTTCATTATTGTTTTTAATGATATGGCTGATTTAAGTCCATCTAATAAACATTTCACTTTCGACAATCGTATGAGAGAAAAATTTAAACATTTCAAAAATATTGCCAATATTACACAGAGTGTCGTTGAAAAATCGTTGTTTGAAGAGTTATATCTTAATAAGTATTTTGATAAGATTGATTTTCCGGCTTATACTAGTATAGATTATTTGGATTTCTTAAATAAGAATTTTAATAGTTGATTTAAGTTATTGATTTTGTTTGGATATCCATATGGTTGTTTCCAAATGAATTATTATCATCATTGAATTTTAATTGTTTAGATTTAATTTTGACTCTGCTTTTCTTATTTTTCTTCGAAACCACTCTGGACTGGATTTTGTTCGACGGGCATCGCTGCTAAAATAATCATTTGCAATTTCAATCACTTTTTCATATTGTCCAGTTTCATCATAGTAAGAACATAACCTTTTATATGCGGTTAAATTCTTGTTAAACCCTTCCTGTTGCCACAGCTGTTCAAAATAATACAAGGCCTCTTTTGAAGATCCGTACTTTCTTGCAAACCTGTAGTTACTCTTAAGTTCTTTTTTCCTTGATTTTTCATCGAAATCCTTCTGAGGTATAACTTCCACTCTTCCATAATTAACTTGAATCCTGGCAGCAATAGGAACAGGTATATTTTGTCTATTTTTGTTTTTGATTCCATGTTCATTAAAGTACTCCAGATACTTATTAAATTCATTAAAATCAGTCCCTGAATACTTGCATGCTCTTTTAAATTCAAATTTAAACCATAAAAGCTGTGATTTATTACAATATAACTTGCTTTCAAAAAATTTTTTAATTGTAGAAATAACCATATTTGAGTCTTTATTTTTTCTGTGAACAATAGCTAATTTCCTGTATGGATAATAATCATTTATGAAAAACTTATTTGTCAACAGCTTATTGTAAAAGTCTATTGCTTCAGCATAATGTTTGGATTTTATAATTCTATTACCCATTTCCTTAAGCTGCGCTTTGATTTGCACATCATCAGCATTCTTCATCTTATCTAACTGAATATTATTGGCCAGTTTAGGTTTTTCAGCCTTGTTAAACTCCTTAAGATGGGAATATGTACTTTCATCATTACTGTTGATGATTTCCAGATTGTTCGAACTGTCTGCTCTCAGCTCTGTAATATACTCTGATTCTCTTGTTGTTGTGAATATGTAAACTCCTTTTTTAGCTCTTGTTAAGGCCACATAAAATAGGCGTCTTTCTTCTTCCAGTTTATCTGTGTAATCCCAGTTTCGAATTAAACTAATATAATGGGGATGTTTTATTTTATTCGGAAAACCGACATAATCATCAATAACTCTAATTATTATGGTATAATCTGCCTCCAGACCCTTTGCTTTGTGAATTGTTCTGAATTCAACATTTTTGATTCCGCCATATTCGTCGGTTATTGTTTTATAATTTTTGAATCTGCCTTTTTTAACCAAATCAGTGTATTTTAAAAATTCATTTATATCATTTCCGTGTCTGCCTAAAATCAGCACATCATTGTCTTTGGACAGGTTTGAAATCAGATTATAAATGGTATTGTTCTGTTCTTCAGAACTTTGAGTGTGATAAATGATTTTTATCGGTTTGTCAACTGATAAATCGGATTTTAAAGATTTCATATATTGATTTTCATTCTTTTTGATAAATTGGCCTGCTGTGTCAATGAGCTGCTGTGAATTTCTATAAGTTTTTTCAATAAAGACTCTTTTTGCATCTGGAAAATAATTGTTAAACTGTGTAAACAGCTTTAAATCACTGTCTCTAAATCCGTAAATCGACTGCCAGTCATCTCCAACAACAACCAGATTTGCATTTCTCGAGTCCTTAACAGCTTTTATCAGTAAAAAATTTTTATATGACATGTCCTGATACTCATCAACAAAAATATATTTAAAATTCTGATCTATCCCTTTTTCATCGATGATTTTAATTGCCCTGTTGATCATATCATTGAAATCTATTGAATTGTATTTTAAAAGATAGGACTGATAGGATCTGAATACTGGACTTATTATTCTTAAAAAATAAATGCTTTGACGTATATATTTGGAGGGATATTTGTCGTGTTCTCTTTCACAGATTTTTCTAAATTCATTCAGTTCTTGAATGTCATAATCTTTTCCCTTGAATGCATTGATGAATTCTTCCATTTTAGCTGAGATTCGTGTTTCCTTTATTAAATAGTTGAATTTTTCCTCTTCATAATCCATTTCAATTAGTCGGTTTTTAATACGTGAATTTGCCAAAAATGTTTCACAGTAATACTTTATATCCTCCAGTTCCCTTTCTGAGGCTTGCCCTAAATACTCCTTAAAAATATTATTGAAAGCATAATCATCCAGAACGTTTTTTGATTCATATCTGTTTATCACTGATAATCCAAAAGCATGTACCGTTCGCGTTTCAATCGGATGTTTTAATCTTTTTTTCAAATCGTCTACACTTGAATTTGAAAAGGACAGGCACAGAATTTCTGAAGAATCAATATTCTTCTTTTCAATCAGATAGCTGGATTTGGCAACCAGTGTCTGGGTTTTTCCTGTTCCTGCACCTGCAATTATTTCCAAATCACAGTCATTTAAAACACATGCTATCCTTTGCTGTTCATCAAGGCTTTTACCCTCAAAATTTTCAAAAAAAGATTCATTATCCTTTATTTCCTTTAATAAATGACTTGGCAGATTTCCAATGCTTCGGTATTCGCTCAACATAATCACCTTCAGTTTACTTCAATATTAACGGCAACTGTTGAGGCTTTGTTTTTTGATTTGTCAAAGCTTTTTTCAGTGTAGAATGTAACTGAAGCATATTCTCTTAAGTATTTTCTGCCTTTTACAATATCACGGACGCTGAAGTAATATGATTCATTATTCTCACTGCTTATAAAACCGGATTTTCCGTGTTCGAATATTTTAGTTACGGTTCCGTATTTTCTCTCCTGATTTTTGTACTTTAAAGAAACCCAGAATGGTTTTAATTCTTTTTCAATAGCTTTATAATTTTTGTTCTCCAAGTCAAGTCCTGATTCTTCAATGCGTTCAGTTAAAGCATCTTCATTTCCCCAATCATGTGCATTTCTGATAGTGTAGACAAGATAATCATGTTTCAGTGCTTCTTCGGGATAATCATTTTTAATCAAATCCCTTATAATTGGATATAACTTAACCTTTTTATCAGTATCTCCAGGTTTTAATGCAGCTTCAACGGAATATTTCAGGGAATTTTCAAGATCTGAGTTAAAGTAGTAGCTGTCAGCTATTTCTTTATATACATACCAGTCCTTTTTAACTTCAGATACTTCCTTAAGGTATTTTATGGCCTCATCATACTCTGCAATCTCGTTGAGGGATTTTGCAATTCTCCATTTGTACCACGTATTGCTGCTGTTTGCAAATGTGTCCATTGCTTCAAGTCCCTTTTTTCCCCACTCGATACAGGCATCATAATCCTGCAGTTCATAATATGCTTTTGTTATATAATTGTAGTATTTTTCCTTTTTGGAAGGATATGTTCTTCCTTCATATTTCTGTTTATTGTCATCAAGCAGTTTTGGATTCAGTTTTTCCATCCATTTAAGCAGTTCATCATATTCTTTAAGTCCGTAATAATAATCCATTACTTTAATAACACAAAGAGTATATGCACATGTAGGATCCCTGTTTAAATCGGCCTGGCGAAGCAGCTGCGTTATGAGTTCGGTATAATCAGTTAATTCCTCTTCATCTCCTGAGTATTTAATATGGGAGTAGTAGATTGACCATCCATAAAATCTTTTTGCCCATATGTCAAATTTCTCGGGGTTTTCACTGTACTGCTTTTCATATATTTCAAGTGCTTCATCGTATTTTTTTGTGTCATATAAACTTTTTGCCTTTCTTAACTGTTTTTTTGTCTCATCCATAATAATCCCTCTACATTAATTTCTGCTGAGTAGAATTATCATTAATTTCAATTTTATCTTCTGTGAAATCTTTAAAATCACTGATTTTCAATGTTTTTTTATTTTCAAGAATGGCAATATTTCCGTCATAATTTCCTTTTGATGAGTCTTTCGGAAGATAGGCCATTACCTTTCGGTTATATTTCAGTGCAGCTTCAACCGTATGCATCGTTCCGCTTTTAACTTTACATTCCACAACAAATGTCCCGTCACTGAGCGCTGCTATTAAAGCATCTCTTTCAACATATGTTCCCTTAAATGCCTTTGCAGCAGGTTCATATTCAGATATTAAACATCCTCCGGTTTTTACAATATTTTCAGCCAGATTTCTGTTTGAAGATGGGGTGATTACATCAACACCGCTTGGCAGGACAGCTATTGTAGTTTTATTTTCATCAACTGTGGTCTGGTGTGCTATTTTATCACAGCCCAGTGCCAGTCCGCTTACAACAGTCCTGTGTGAGTTTGTTACAATTTCCTTAACCGCTTTTTTCTCAAATTTTTCACTTTCCGCTGAAGGCTTTCTTGTTCCTATAACTGCAATGTTAGGATGTTTCAGTATCTCGGCATCGCCTTTGACATACAGAAAAACCGGTCTTTTATTTTTCATAACCATTAATTTATCAGGATAGTCATCATCAAAAACTGTAATTACATGAACTTCCAGATTATTTAATACATATTCATATGAATTTTGAGCATTTTCAATAGCTTTATCTACATCATCTTTTGAAAAATTGCCTTCAGCTATTATTTTTTCAGCCAGACTGCCGAGAGTATCTGAAGAGTTCAGTAATTTCCAGTATTTGCCATAAATTCTTGCCTTTCCGATTCCCTTAAGATTTTTTAAAAACAGTAATTCCTTAAATTTAATCATTGCAATGCACCGTTTTAGAAATAGCTAGTTTATAAATTGATTTTTCATCAATATTATTTTTAATCAGAATATCTTCACAGGCATCCATAATTGTACCTGTGGTTGTTATATCATCAATAAGAATAAAAGCAGTAGTATCATCAAAAATAAAATCCCTGTTGAATGAAATTGTGTCCATGTGATTGTGATATGTTGGTCGCGGCCCTTCGAGATGGGCAGAAGTAACGTCTGAAATACGTGTTAGAAGATGTGGGTTTAAAATTTCTTTCGAACAGTTAAAATCAGTTTTTCTATACTTTTCTTCTATTATATTAATGCTTTCCTGGATAGGGGAAAACTTATCAGTTTCTGAAGGTGGAATTGAAACAAGTGCCAATTTGTCATTTTCATCATCAATAATGTGATTTGAAAGATAGGAAATAGACTTCATTAATTTATGGGTGAATAATCTGATTTCAAAATCACCTCCGTGTTTATATTTCAGTATTTTATCGCTGAGCCTTCTGTCATTTGGATTGGCAATACCCCACTCCCCAATGGGAATGTAACTGTGCAGATAATAGACATCCCAGTCGCTAACTTTCAGTTTGAACATGAAAAACTTCTCCCCTGCTAATTATATATTAACATCAAATATATTAAATGTATTTATTTTGTTTATAATCGATAGTTAATCAATAATATTTTTGTTTTTGCAGTCCAAATTACAATTTGATGAAATCAACTTCAATATCACTGACACTTATATGAGTATTAGTGATATTCAATATTGCAGCAGATGCATCTGATTTGATGGGTCTGTTGGAACTTCCCGGATTAACAAGTAAAACTTCATCAATAACTTTACAGTGAGGCCTGTGGCTGTGGCCTGTAATTAAAACATCTGCATTCAATCTGCAGGCCAGTTTGTACAGTTTATCAAAATTATCTGAATAGCCGGTTCCATGATTAACAGCTATTTTAAAGTTTTCAGCTTCAATAACTTCAGTTTTGTTTAAATCCAGTTTGTCATTGTTTCCAAGTACTGCAACGACGGGAGCCAGTGATTCAAGTTCATCAATAACTTTCTGCTGTGTAATATCACCTGCATGAATGATCAAATCGACTTCATTAAATTTTTCAATTATCTTTTCGGGTAACTTGCCTCTTTTTAAAGTGATGTGTGTATCTGAAATCAAACCTATTAACATAATGATATATATTTCAGTGCTCCTACATTTATACCCGTATTTCAGAATGAGGATATGGGTCTGAAATTCGTGGGTCTTATATGATTCATATATTTAACCTATTTTACTCATAATTTAACAACAATTTATATTAATCATGAAGGACAAACATTAAGAGTGAGGGATTTAATATGGGAATATGTCCAAACTGCGGAAGCTGGGTTGATGAAGGAGATATATGCATGTCCTGTGGAGGCGGAAATTACAGCAGCAACAGTGAAACAGGCTCAAACAGGAATGTTCGTGAGGATGAAGAGTACTATCTCAGGAAAGCTGAGGAATATTCAATTAACGGCAAACATTTAGAAGCGATAGAATTCTACAAATCGGCGCAATCCTATTTGAATAATAATTTTATCATGTTTGACATTGCGAAAGAATATGAAACAATTGGAGATTATGATACTGCAATGGAATACTGGGATAGATTGTGTGCATGGAATGATGTTAATGTGTACATAGTACTGGGTAAAGCGGATTTGCTGTATCGTCTTGGAAGATATGAAGAAGCTGTTACTTTCTATAAAAAGGCACTCAACGTACCCACAAATCATTCACCTGTTCTGCGTTCAAACATAAATATTGCAATCAGCAACTCCTATAATGCAATGGGCAAATATGATATGGGAGACAGCTACCGCGAAAATTCAAAAAAAGAAATTAACACTTTTGTTTATGAAAAAATGAAAATCGCTGACAGACATATGTTTAGAGGTGATCTTGATAGTGCAAAAATGTTCTATAATATTGTACTGGAAAATGATCCCAATAATCTTTTAGCCAAACGGAAATTAAAGCAGTGTGAAAGAATATGCAATATGGATCCGAAAATGCAGGAAAAATTAAAAAAAGAGGCATCGGAAAGAAAAAAGCTTGAGGAAAAAAGAATTGAAGATCAAAAAAGAAGAGCAAAGCGAGAACAGGAAAGATTGAAACGTAAAAAAAAGAGGATGGTAAGAAGGAATTGGGAATGTGAAAAAATCCTGCTTGTTTAAAATCAAAATACAATTTGCTATAGTATTGTATAAATGAATTGGTATTGTTGCAGTAATCTTTTCTCAATATTATTTATCATTTCTGTCCAAATTTTATTTAACTCTTTTTTTGTTCCTATATGCTTTTTAAGCTAGGAATGAATGCGGATATTATCAAATTTAAATTTTGATTTTTAACATCCCTGAGATTATTGCTGGCAATCATTCCGCAATTTTTTTTGAGTTAAAGCTATAAGTGAGGCTTCTATATTTCCAATAAATTCATAATTTCTTTTATAATTATTGAAAGTTTATGTCCTCAAGAATCGTCTTCTGTTCTATACACTTTAGCAAATTCTAAAATAATCATCATAAATTAGACTTTCTTGTCTTAGTTTACATAACATTGCAGTATGGCTGATTTGAAAATATTGTTCACATCTGATTATATCATCCAATCTCTATTTGATAATTCTATTTCTTTAATAAATTCGTCTAATCCAACATTTGGAATTAAAAGGCATTCTGCAATTTGTTTGCATTTTTTTACTTTCATCTTGTGAGTTAACATTGCAAACAAAAAAGTCTTTAGTATTCTCATATAACAAATGATATAACTCAAGAGCAAGCTGAAATTTTATCTTCCATTTGAATGTTTGGAGTTAGTGTAAATAATTGTCAATTTCTGTTTTAAGTAGCACCCTGTTAATTCATCAAGCATTGGAAACATAATGTTGTTAAAATATCAATGTTTCCAATATGCTTCGAAATATTGTATACTTACTGCTCTTAAAATGAGTTTTAGGTTATTTAAAGTTCATATATTAAATTTATGATTTTCATTTTTTTTACTATTGATAGTGATTTCAAACTGCCGCATAATTATTTTCACATTAAAAGCATTATTTACATGATAATGTAAAATTGTAGCTATTATTAAATGTATATTTAAAAATAAACCAATACTCATTATTTAAGTGAAAACTTTATTCATTATTCATAACATAATAACAAACAATATTATTTTTTAGGAGGCATATTTTTCATGGACTGGAAACCACTTCAATCAATTGCAAAAGGTTTTGTTTTAACAGATTTGTTGAAACCAGAGTTTGTCGAATATCTGAATGAGCATTTTGAAGGCAAGCGTGTTGAAGCGATTAATATCCAAATCAGAGTTAGAGATGAAAAAATATCTGATTATATGGAAAATGAAATAATTTCCATTGCAAACAGATCAGGTCAGGATACCCTTCTTAAAAAAGTAATAGTTGATGCAGACAATAATGAAACACTAAACATTTTTACAGATGCA
>CADBPS010000050.1 GCA_902796575.1 uncultured Methanobrevibacter sp.
ACAAAACGGATTACTGTATGAATTTATTAAAGCATTTATCATGTTTGGTTTAATAGAGGAACTAATGAAATTTTCCGCAGGATCTTTTTCTTTGAAAAAATCACGCTTCCAATCAAAATTTGATTATATAATTATTTTTTCTTTGGTGGCATTTGGATTTACTCTAATTGAAACCACAATAGCTTCATCTACAGGAGGCTTAGCTGGTGTAATCAGAGCATTCTTCCCATTCCACATAATGTGGCAAATTTTCATGGGAGCGCATTTGTATGAGTACAAAGTTGCTAAAATGAATAATGATTCTAAAACAATGAAAAAAGAATTGGCACTGGCTTTTGCAGTACCAATATTAATGCATGGCTGCTGTGACTTTTCAACAACACTGATTGGAAGAGCCTCCACTTTAATCCAATCATCAATGGGTACATTTGACATTATAAGTTTGATACTTCCGTTAATTTATATGATTGTCCTGATAGTTTTCACAATCATGACAGAAATTAAGTTTTATAAATACTGTAAAAACTTATAAATCCCTCCCCATTGATCAGGAGGTACATGTTTTTAAAACATTAATATCTACTCCGGATATGTGCTTACACTATCACGCATGTTTTCAGGACCAGTATAATAATCTCCCTGGCCTAATGTTCTGTCATGAACATCCATCTCACTGGATGAAATTATTCCATCTCCATCAGTATCCCACCGGGAATATATATCTGATGGTATCTCATCAGGATTAACCTTACCCTGAGTATATTCTAAATCTACATTATTCTGTTTTACCTCAGCGTTATTTGCATTATTATTTGTAATGTCTTCTACAGCTGCAGTATTATTTGTATTAAATTTTGCTGAGGATACAATCTTTTTAAGCAAATCCAAATTCTTGCAAACTATTACGATATTGTCATGTGTACTATTATTAACTAATTTGGCACTATAATATCCATCACATTTGTATAATAAAAAGCCGTTAAGATCATCTATATTTTCTCCAATTGTCAATGCATCACGAATCCCGGCAAATGCAACGGCTCCACCCAGAGCATTGTCTGTACCTTCAAAAGCTTCTTCACTGTTATATGATATGATTTCTATTTCATTTTCAGTATCATTGTAGAGTTTTATGGTGTCTGCATATGTTGTAAAATTTACATCTGATTCTGTTACATTAATAGTGCATGTATTTGATAATGCGATTGTTTTCATGGTATCTGTCTGTTTTAACAGCCCTGATGTGAATAATATTCCTATTGATAACATTATTATCACAGCAATCAGTGCAATTATTATTATGTTCTGTTTTTTCATGATTTTTATCCTCCCTCATAATGATATTAATATTGTGTTTATTTAGTTTATATTTTTATCACAAATTTTGATAAAACTCTTAAAGTTTATAACGTAAGCTGCCAAATAATAGATTATAAGGAGATTTTATGAAAACATTAAATGTTGTAGCAGCTATTATAAAAAAGGATAGTAAAATCCTTGCAACAAAAAGAGGATATGGTGAATTCATAAATATGTGGGAGTTTCCCGGCGGAAAAATAGAAAAATCAGAATCTAAAAGGGAAGCTATAGTACGTGAAATCAAAGAAGAGCTCGACTGTATTATTAGACCTACAAAATTTGCTCTGGATTTGGAATATCAGTATCCTACATTTTATCTTAAAATGAGCTGTTTTGAGGCGGAAATAATTGAAGGTACACCAAAGCTTCTGGAGCATAATGATGCAAAATGGCTTTCCAAAAATCAGCTTGATGATGTCAACTGGATTCCTGCAGATATTGAAGTTGTAGATTATTTAAAGAAAACTATGGATGATTAATATGGATATTAATGAAAAAAGATTAAATGATGCTATTAATCTTAAGGCAAGTTTGAAATCTAAAATAGAAAAACTTGGAGATGATCCAAGAGCTGAAAGCTTTAAAGTACAGTTGGATAAAGTTAACGAGCTAATTGACTATTTAAAAAAAGAGAATTTAAATGAACAGGAATAATATTATTGAAGGAGCAAGGACGGCATTTATTGATGGAAGCATTAATTCCAGTGATGATTTCAGGCCCAAATTACTATATAACAGCAAAAACAGTAAAGTTATTAATTCAATCAGAGATGAGCTTAAAGACTGTGATGAGTTTATTATTTCATCTGCATTTATAACTTTGGGAGGAATCACACCCCTTCTGGAAGAGTTTAAAAATCTCGAAAAGAACAACATTAAAGGTAAAATTTTAACAACAGATTATCTGAATTTTACAGAACCTAAAGCTTTAAGAAAACTTGATAAATTCAAAAATCTTGAGATTAAGTTATACAGTCAGAAAAAGGAAGGCTTTCACACTAAAGGTTACATTTTCAAAAAGGATGACGTTTACAGAGGCATTGTTGGAAGTTCCAATTTAACCATGAACGCATTAACTGTCAACAAGGAGTGGAACGTTGAATTCACATCCTTAAGTGAAGGTGAAATGCTTTTGGAAATCAAAAAGGAATTTAATGAATTATGGGATAGTGCAGATTCACTAAAAAATGTTCTTCCGATTTATGAAAAAATTTATGAAGACAATAAAAACTTCAAAAAATTAAGAAAAATAACCGAAAAGTTAAAAAAAGACAATGTCACTAATCTGGCTCCCAATATAATGCAGGAAGATTTTATCAATAATTTAAGAAAATTAATTAAACAGGGCGAATCCAGAGCTATTCTGGTTTCAGCAACAGGTACAGGTAAAACTTATGCATCGGCTTTTGCCGTGAAGGATTTTAATCCCAAAAGATTTCTATTTTTAGTTCACCGTGAACAGATTGCAAAACAATCCATCAATGCATATAAAAATGTTTTTAAAAATCATGAAAACTTCGGACTGCTTTCAGGTAATTCCAAGGATTTTGATAAAAATTATCTTTTCTCCACTATCCAGACTATGAGCAAGGATGATGTTTATACCAGATATGATCCAGATTATTTTGATTACATTATTATTGATGAGGTTCACAAGGCAGGTGCCTTAAGTTATCAGAAAATATTCAATTATTTCACACCAAAATTCTATTTGGGGATGACTGCTTCACCTGAACGTACAGACGGATTTAATATCTATGAATTATTTGACAATAATATTGCTCATGAAATAAGACTTCAAGAAGCTTTGGAAGAAGATCTTCTCTGTCCGTTCCATTACTTTGGAATAAGTGATGTTGAATTTGAGGATAATACCTTTGATGATGATTTTAAGGATTTCAATCTTTTGGCTTCACAGAAAAGGGTTGATTATCTTCTGGAAAAATCCGAATTTTACGGGTATTCCGGAGATAGAATTAAAGCTTTAGTATTCTGTTCCAGAAAAAAAGAAGCTGAATTGTTATCAAAGGAGTTTAATAAAAGGGGCCATCCTTCAATGGTATTGACAGGTGATGATTCCCAGAAAACCCGACTCGAAGCCATTGACAGACTTACCAATGACAAAAATCCCAATAAAATTGAATATATTTTCTCTGTTGATATTTTCAATGAGGGTGTTGATATTCCGGAAATCAACCAGGTTTTACTTGTAAGACCGACTGAATCACCAATCATTTTTATTCAGCAGTTAGGAAGAGGTCTAAGAAAATATAAAAACAAGGAGTTTGTTGTTATTCTTGATTTTATCGGTAACTACAAGAACAATTTCATGATACCTATCGCCCTTTCAGGTGACAATTCATATGACAAGGACAGATATCGAAAATATGTAATGGAAAGTAACCGTATTATTCCGGGAGCTTCTTCAATCAATTTTGATGAAATTTCACGAAAGCGTATATATGAATCTATTAACAATACTTCATTTTCCAAAATAGCACTGTTTAAGGAAAAGTATAATCATTTAAAATATAAGTTAGGTAAAATTCCAATGCTGATAGACTTCCTTAATCAGGCAGAATTCAATCCTGAATTGATAGTGAATCATAATAAATTTAAAACCTACCATAAATTCCTTGAATATGCTGAGGATGACTATACTGGATACCTGTCTGATGAGGAAAATGCCTCCTTAAAATTCATATCTTCAAAGATAATAAAAGCAATCAGGCCTCATGAAATAGCTATTCTTAAATGCCTTAAGTATAACGGATATTTCACAATAAATACAATTGAAAGAATACTGAAAGAAAAATATGGTCTTTCAAATCAGTTTGAATCTGTAAAAGGTGCGATTAATTTTTTAAGCACACAATTTTACAAAAAGGAAACAAGTGATGATTACCAGGCGAATACTGTAACCAGCTGTATCGGCAAGTTCAGTGATGAATTTTATCAGAATATGTTTTTTAAATCACCTGATTTAAATGTTCTTAAAAATTTAAAAGACAATAAGGATTATAAGTTTGAAATATCACATTATTTTAAAGGATGTCTGGCAAACAATACATATTTAAAACATATGGAAGATGCACTTGATTATGGACTTTTAAAATATAAAAATGTGTATTTGGATAAAAATCCATTTAAATTATATGAAAAATACTCAAGAGAAGATGTTTTAAGACTCCTGAATTGGAAGCACTTTATGAACGGTCAAAATATTGGTGGATATAAGATTAAATATAATACATGTCCTATTTTTGTAACTTACAATAAAAAAGAAGATATTTCAGAAACTATCAACTATGAAGACCAGTTTATTGACAGGGAAACATTCTCCTGGATGAGCAGAAACAACCGTAGGACATCATCACCTGAACTGGAACCATTAATTAATTATAATGGGATTAATACTCTTTTATTTATACAGAAAAGCAATGATGAGGGAATTGAATTTTATTACATTGGTAAATTAACTCCTTTAGACTACAATCAGGTTTATAGGACTATAAATGATAAAAAGCAGCCAATTGTTAATTTCAAATTTAAAATAGAAAATGAAGTTAAAGATGAACTGTTCAACTATTTTGTGAATGACTAATTCCCAGATGAATACTGCATTTTATATAAAAAAAAGTTTTAGAGGATTGATTTTAATCCTCTTTTGCAAAAACAGTTATTTTATTTGAAATCGCCAGACTTTCATACTGTGATGTAATAATATATTCACCAGGCATCAGATTAATGCTTAAACTGGCTATTCCTGATGAATTTGTGTTTTTCGTAAATAATGTTCCATCAATATTGAACGTTATTTGAGCATTTCCAAGGGGACTGCCTGTACCGTCAAGGAGTTTTACTTCAAAACTGCTTCCATCTCCATAGGTCATGTTGACGTCACTTGCATTTAAAACGGACAATACTGTAATATTATAAGAAATCATAAGGCCTGTCAATGGATCGGTAGCGGTTAGTATATACTCACCAGGTGATAAATTAATGTTTAATTTAGCGGTTCCATTTTCATTTGTTGTGTGGGTATATAAAACACCGTTGATATTCATTGTAACTTTAGCATTTGAAACTGCCTGACCAGTTCTGTCAATCAGGGAAATATAAAACTGTGATTCGTTTTTAAAGTATTTAACCAAATTATCTCCGATTAATGTCGGCAATACCTCAATGCTGTTTTCAATGCTTGATTCGTTAAATGAAGTTTTAATAGTGTAATTGCCAGGATTTAAGTTTATGGCCATTTTAGCTATTCCATTTTCATCCGAAGTTCTTGCGTAAACAATACCGTTGATTTCGAATTTAACAGTTTTATTTGCAATACCTATATCTGCTTCAAATTTGGAATCGTTTTTGTAGATTTTAACCAGATCTTCGCCATAAATAGCCGAATCTTTTGTATAGACTTTTAATACTACAGTCATATTGTCAAGAGTAACATCCCTCCATCCGTCACCAACATTTACAAATGAGGTATTTTGAGGGAAGTGTATTCTTGAAACATTCAGTATAGGCATTGAACTGGTAGTCATTATAACGGTAAAGTTATCATCGGTTTTAACGAGAATTTCCTTTGTCAGTCTGATTGTGTGGAATCCGGAAAATGGAGAAGTTCCGTTTTGGGTTAATTTCAAAACATTGTTTACATAGATTTCAAGGGAGTATTCCTGGCTGGCATTGTAGAAGTAGGTTCCCACAGCACTGATTAAATCGTTGCCCTGTGATTTGAATGAATTTTTATAGGAGTAATTGTCATAATCTGTTTTATAGAATACCTCTCCTCCCATGTCTGTCTGATAATTTTTAGTGTAGTTTTCAGTGTTTTCAACTACAAAAGCAACACCTATACTTTTTTTTATTACCATTGTATCATAGTATGATACATATATGTATCCGTTGTCATAGCTTTCATTTCCATAACTGTTTTTTATAATCCATGCTCCGTTTCCATGTGGTGTAATCAGGAAATTATCGGCAGGGTAATTGTCATCCCATCCGACTATTGCAACTGCATGATTAGGTTCCAGTTCTTCTTCTATTTTATTGTAGTAAAGTGCATTTGTAATGTTGTTGAAATATGGTGCACTGTTATCTATTAAAATATCAGTTGTAACAGATCCGTATTTTAAAATAGTTTCCTTATAATCATTGATGTCTGATTTTTCAGGATGGAGGAGTACTGCATCCTGAATATGAATATTTTCCGGTGTCTGAATGAATCTTGTTATTTTTCCATACATGTCAAATGTATCATATTCTTCCGGAAATACACCGAACCATGAAAGCACATACTGCAGGGCAATATCGGTCTGGCCGGCTTCAACCATTTGATGATTTCCGTATTTTGAGTATATCAGGAGCATTTTCTGTGTATTTTGAGTGGACAGCGAATATTCAACACCGGTTGCTTTCAGTAATGCAGTTTCCAATGCTGCTAATGTTGAAAAGCACCAGCATGCTCCTGCTGCTCCCTGATTTTTTATTGATGAAACCCATCCCCAGTCGGCTGAGTTATATCTTTTCGGAAGATTGTCCACATCAATTGTATTGTTCAGCAATACCAGCTTAATTCCCGTTCCGTTTACAATAAGATTAAGGAATTTATCAGTGTCATTTTTAATCACAGTGTCATTATTATATGTATTGTTGTTTAAATCAATGGATTTTGTGTAAATACTTGAAATAGCTTCACCGTTATCTTTAAAAACTGAATTGTAGACTTCAACTTCACAGTCATAAAGGTACAATCCCCTGGAATTGTTTGTAAATTCTGTGCTGTTGATATGTACGGACATAAAATCGGCATATACTGCTCCGCCAAATGATAATCCTTCAATATCTGCATTGATTAATTTATTGTTGGAAAATATTGAATCAATGATATACATATCATATAAACTGGATGTATAGACTGCTCCGCCACTGTATGTTGCGGTGTTATCTGTAAAATTAGAGTTATAAATATTCAGACATCCCCCTGCCTGAGCTATTGCTCCTCCAAAATCTGAAGAACAGTTGCTGAATCTGGAATCATAAATATCTATTGTTGAAGGACTTCCTCTGTTCCAGCTGTTTTCATCAATATAAAGAGCTCCTCCGTTTTTATTTGCTTTTGTATTAATAAAACTGCAGTTAACTAAAGCACCGTTTACACTGCTTATGAATGCAATGGCACCGCCGCTTTTATTTGCAGACAGATTTATGAATTTTGTGTTTGATATATTGAAGAAAACATACATGTCCAGATATATTGCAGGGCAATACTCGGAAGAAAGGTCAGTAAAAACAGTATTATTAATTAGGGTATTTGTTTCATAACCTATAAAAATTGCACCCAGAGTATAATTGCTGGAATTTTTAAAAATTACTCTGTTGATATGAGTATCAAAATTAGGAGTTGAATCATCATCTTCTGTATCATCATCCAATGTATCATTATCTAAGGTATCATTATCATTAAACGTGTAATTATAATCAAATGTATCATTGTATGATTCATTATAGGGTGTATCGTTTCTTGGCTGGAACTTTGATTTGAGATATAATGATGCTCCATTAACAGCCCAGTTTCCATCAAAAATACAGTCCGTCAGATTTACATGCTTAACAACATAAAGAGCACCGCCGTAGTTTGTTGCATAATTATTTTCAAATGTCAGATTGTTACATGAAATGGATTGATTAACAAAAACAGCTCCTCCATTATCTGAACGTCCATTAATCAGTCTAAGATTATTAAGAGTTACGTTTTCAGCAAGAACATTAAATATTCTTGACTGCCCATTACCATCAATTGTGAAATTGTTACCGTTGATAGTAATTGGCTTTGAAATTTCAATTCCTTCAGCTGAAGAATTTGAATATCTGTAATTTTTAGTTAAATTTAAAACTTCACCTGATTCAATGGAATTTATTTCATTTTGCAGTTCATCAAAGTCTGCAGGTGAATCTTCTGCTATAATATCATTATTTGATTCACCGGCTTGAATTATATTATCTGTACTATCTTCCCCGCAGACTGCAGACACAGTAAACAGGGAAATAATCAGTATTAAAAACAGGTATCTTTTTTTAATCAAAATTTCACCTCTTGCTATTATATATTAAGATAGATTGTTATAAAGTTGATTTAATGGATTATTGTAATTTTTTTTTAAAAAAACAGCTATTCTGTTTTAAAGTTAATGTGGTTTTGCCGTGATGCAACATTATATTTAACCAATATTGAATTTAGCTTTAAAATAGCGGATTATATTTTCTTTACTTTTTTTAGCTCATCCCACATTGCCGGTCGATTTTTGTATTTAATCTTCCATTCATCAAGGATTTTTAAAACAGTATTTTTACCATTTGGTATTGTAATCATTTCATTTAACAAATCAGCAATTTTTTGATAATGCTTTCTGGAACCTGATTTAATTACCATTTGATTGACAATTTCTGAATATTTTTCCAGTAATTGTGAAGAATAATCTTTGGATAACAGGTTTTTATATTGGTACAGTTCATATTCATGATCTATATTATTTATTAATCTGTCATTTAATTTTTCAAAGGCATAACATTCATTTAAGAAATTTCTGTTATTGGAACAGCTTTCAAATATTTCTTCTCTAATATCTGTCCATTCATCTGAATTAAACTGTTTTTTGAATTCCTTATAATCATCAATTTCATTATATTCTATGATTAGTTTGTACAATTCCTTTTTATAATTGCCCTGGGCATTGATTTTTAAGTACAATTCCTTTAATTGAATTTGGAAATTTTTCTTCCCGTATTGGCTATTTAAAATAGCTTTTTTAAGTAGCTGAATTGCTTTTTCATAGTCCTTTTCATCAATAGCCTGTGAAATAAATTGCTGCTGCACTTTAGGATAGTTTATATTTTTTAATTTAAACTCATCTATTTCACTTTCAGGACAATTTAAATCATTCATCAGCTGGATTTTGTATAAAATATATTTTTCCCTTGAATATGAATCTGTTTTAGTTAGTATATATTCTGTCAGTTCATATTTCTCTTCAAGATGATATTTTGAATTAAAATTATCAAAAAGAATAGGGACAAACTCATCTATCCAGTATTTGTCAAAATTATACCTGACATTATCTACTAACCAGTCAAAAACATTTTCGAAGGCATTAATGTCTTTTAATTTGGAAATCACATCAATAATTTCATCCAGATTACTTTCATATGAATAATTATCATAATGATTATCCAGTTTTTCACAAACACAGTATAATGCATCATCCATTAATTCTAAAATTAAATTATATTCTTTTTTATTAAAAAGTAAATTTACCTCATCTTTGATAAAAGAAGATAAGTGATATGAAAAATCATCTGCATAAATAATTTTATCCAAAAGAGATTTATAATAATCTTTATCAACATTGAAATCAAATTCAAGACGGAATTTGTTTCTTAATTCATAATTGGCTGACAGTTCATTCAAAAGGAAACTTTTCAGATTTTCATCATCAACACTGTTGAAGAGTTCCTCAATATCATCATCTTCAAAATCCACCTTATTTTCTTCTAAATAATATAATAAAGCTGCAAGATGTTTACAATTATCTATTTCAAAATAAGGACAGGTACAGCTCATTGAATCAACATCACTGTCACTGTCAAATATTATTTTAACGTCATAATCAAAAGTTCCACTAACTATAGCATTTACTTCACGGGAGCTCTTATTCAATACTTTAACATCATCAGTGATGTAATAACCCCTGTCCAAAATTTTTTCCTCAAATAAGTATTCCCAGCTAGCCATAGACATTCATTATCTTTTTCATTTTCCCGATTAAAAACTCATGAAGATTTGCATTATCCGAAAAAAACAGGTGATTATTGTCAAATTCTTCAAATTCACCATATTCTTCAGCACCAAGAATAATTTCATTATTTTTAATTTTAACACCAAAATTAAAGTATTCCAATTCACTGTCATCACCAACAGGCAGATTAATTTTCTCTGCAGGTGTTATTATGACATAGTTATACAGTTCATTGTAGAAATCATTATCCACGATATAGAAATCAAATTCATCACAGTTCAAACAGTGCCCTTCTTTAATAGTTATCAATCTGATATAAACGCCATTATGATTAATTTCATAATTGACAGCCAAATTATTATCAACCAAATTATCGTTGGAGTCGAGACAGTAAATTTTAAAATTCTGCATTAATTTGTCTGTATTCATATCAATCATCAACCGTAAATAAATAACATTACAAAACATTCTTGTATTTGATTAAAATAAATTTTATGATTTTTGATTCAATCTTTTAGCCAGTCATATAACAGAAAATATTTTAAATTTTCAAAACAAAACTTCATGTAATGAGTAATGATGCCACTGAGGAAAAAATTTTTACAAAAGCATTCTTTTTAGTTTTTGGAGCTCTGCTTTTCTCATCTCTTGTAATGTATGCATTGATGTCAACTGTAACTGAATATGCTACATCTTTAGGTTCATCAGCTACTGTTGCAGGACTTGTATCCGGAATTTATATTTTTGGAGGATTATGCTCAAGAATATATTCCGGAAATGCACTGGAAAAGGTAGGATGGAAAAAAATAGCTTTAATATTTATGAGCATCCATTTTCTCTCCTGTCTTTTGTATTTCATTGTTAATGATGTTACTCTTCTTTTAATAGTTAGATTTATTCATGGAATCGGTTTTGGAGCAACTGCCAATGCCATAGTTACAATAGCAACTGATGTACTTCCTAAAAAACGTTTTGGAGAAGCATTCGGATATTTCATGCTTGGAACTACAATCGGTGTCGGACTGGGACCTTTTATAAGCGGATTTTTATATGACAGTGTGGGATCTTCAGGCTGTTTTCTGGCGGCAAGCATATTTGCAGGATTGGCACTGATTTTCATTTACTTTGTTGATGTAAGTAAACACGACCCTGGTAACAATCCTGATAAAATTGAAAGCAGTGATAACAGTCAGTGCAGCGGTTTAAAAAAGGTTTTTGAATATAAGGCAATTCCTGTTTCGATTTTCACGGCACTTACAAGCTTAGGTTACGTATCAATTCTTTCTTTTTACAGGCTTTATGCATCTGAAGTTAATTTGACAGAAGCATTTTCATGGTTTTTTATAATATATTCTGTTGTTCTGGTTTTATCAAGACCTATTGCAGGTAAGCTGCAGGATAAACACGGGGATTTGCTGATTTGTGTTACGGGCATTATTGCACAGGCCGTCGGTTTGTTTTTAATTGCATTTGCTCCTTCAGCATTTACTGTTATTATCTGTGCTGTATGTGCCGCTTTAGGTTTTGGAACCCTTAATTCTGCATGCACCACTATTGTTACAAGGAATGCATCTAAACATCGCCGTTCATATGCAGTTTCAACATTCTATATTTTCTGTGATGCAACAATGGGATTTGGTCCGGCTCTGCTTGGAAGTTTTGTAACTGCAGGCAGCGGATATGCACCTGTTTATTATATTTCATCTTTTATAACAATATTGGCCTTGCCGATTTGTCTTTATTCACTTAGGAATAGCTGATATTTAAAAAGTTATAATCCTCCTTTTAAAAACATATGGATTTATAATTAATGAATTATAAACCATTATCCATTCATTGTGAATACTGCTTTTGCTTTTATTTAAATTTTAAAAATGTATAAGAGGTGAAAAAATTTTCAATAGTAAAACAATAATTATATCAATTTGTCTGCTGTTTTTGATTATAGGTTTTGTTTCAGCAGCAGATACTGATAATATCACTGATGATTCAGATTTCCTGGATATATCAGCCACTGATTTTAATGATAATTCTCAATTTCAATCAGATGATGGGGTTGATGAGAAAAATTCCACAACTTTAACTGGAAACGACACTGAAATATATTATTCCAGCCAGAGTGCATATCAGGTTGAGCTTACAGATAATAACGGTATAGGGCTTGCTAACCAAAGCATCATTTTTTCCGTTAACAATCACAACTACACAAGAAGCACTGATGATAACGGTATTGCAGCCATCAGGCTCAGTTTAACTTCAGGAACATATAATATCACTTCATATTATTCAGGCAATACTGATTATGAAAGCTCACAGACAAATAATCTTGTCACGATACTGCCGACTGTCTATGGATGGGATATTCAAAAATACTACAAAAACAATACACAGTATTATGCTACTTTTTTAGACAGTGACGGAAATCCGCTCAACCACAGTGAGGTTACATTCAATATAAACGGTGTTTTTTATAAAAGATACACTAATCAGAGCGGTGTTGCAAAGCTCAATATTAATCTTTTTGCAGGCAGCTACATTTTAACAGCCATTAACACTGCAAACAATGAGACCCGTTCAAATTCCATAACTGTTCTTCCGACAATTGAAGGAGAGGATATTGTAAAGTACTACATGAACAGCACCCAGTATTATGCCACATTCCTTGATGATACAGGCGATCCCCTGGATGAGCGTAATGTTTCATTTAACATTAATGGTGTTTTATATAAAAGACACACAGATCAGAACGGCAGGGCAAAACTGAACATTAATCTTAACCCGGGCACATACATTATTACTGCAATCAATCCGAATAATGAGGAAAATGCAGCCAACACGATTACTGTACTTCCCACAATATCAGCAGAAAATCTGACAATGATTTATAAGGACGGAAGCAGGTTTAAGGCACAGGTCCTTGATGATATTGGTAATCCGTTAGCAGGCAGTAAAGTTACATTCAACGTTAACGGAAGATTTTACAACCGCACAAGCGACAGTGAAGGTAATGCCTATTTGGCTATTAACCTTAACTGTGGAGATTATATTGTAACCGCCACCAATGAAAAGGGACTGTCCGCTTCAGATACCGTTACAATATACAAATGTGATTCGAAACTTGAAGGAGAAGACATTCATGCTATATCTGATACCTACAGAAGTTTTACCGTAAAATTAACAGGCCTCAACAACAAAACTATTGATTCAGCCACAGTTCACTTTATATATGCAGGTCAGAATGTAGCTGCCGCAACAGATAAAGACGGCAGGGCAACCCTTACAGTCATGAAACTCAAGGAAGGAAATTACACCATTGAATATTTCTTTGAAGGAGACTGGAATTACCATTCCTCAAAATCAAGCAGCAGGATGGTTGTGGAAAATTCAACGGTATCCCTGACAGGTCATGATTTGACCATGTATTATAAAGACGGTTCAAGATTCAATGTTACGTTAACAGATTTAAACAATACTCCTTTAGTTAACAGGACAGTAACCTTTATGATAAACCGTGCAGAATATAACCGCACAACAGACAGTCAGGGAAATGCCGGTTTAAATGTTAATCTGATTCCGGGTAGCTATGATATTTCATACTCCTATTCCACAGAAAATGAAACAGATTATAATTATAAATCAAACAAAATAACTGTTTTAAAACTTCCTGCAACATTAACCGCAAAGGATTTGACAATAAAACACGGCAGCGGAGGAGCATTTAGTGTAAGTTTAACCAATTCTACCGGTGCAGGAATTGAAAACTCCCGTATCATATTCGATATAAATGGTGCTTCATATAAAAGAACTACAGATTCATCAGGTGTTGCTAAAATAGCTGTTAACCTTGGTGTAGGATATTATGAAATTAAAACTTCAATGGAAGATTCTATCTACAGTGCAGGCAGCATTTCCAATCATATTTTAGTAGACGGATTCATAATAACTGCAGGTGAAAAAGCAAGTGTTGCCGGAGCAACCGATCATTTTTCTGTTCATATAAAAGACCCTTATGGTCAGCCGGTAGCAGGTGCTGAAATTCTATTCAGTTACGCCGGAATAACTGATTCGGCAGTCAGTGATGAAAACGGTAACGCGGAAATTTCATTCAATCTGGCCCAGGGCGAATATCCGATTGTTTATAATTATGCTGCCGGAGATACTGTTGGCCAGTCAGTTATTCATGTATCAGACAGGTCATTAAGTCCCGCAAATACAATTACTGATTTAACTCCTTATCTGGTAAGTTCAAGCAACTGTCTGGTTTCAGATCCTGCCATTGTTTCACTTGCATCCAGGTTAACTGCAGGTTTAACCAGTCCAATGGACAAGGCCAGGGCGATTTATAACTATGTAAGGGACGGAATTTCATACAGCTATTACTATGATACTAAAAAGGGTGCTGTAGCTACTATGAACTCTGGATCCGGAAATTGTGTAGACCAGTCACATCTTGTTATTGCATTGTACAGGGCATCAGGTCTTCCTGCAAGGTATGTTCATGGAGTATGTACATTTGGTGATGAAAGAATAGGTCATGTATGGTCACAGGTATTGGTTGGTGATATGTGGATTGTATCAGACCCGATAAACGTCAGAAATTCATTAGGCAGAGTTGTTAATTGGAATAATTATGATTATACCTTTAAATCATATTATGCAAGTCTTCCATTCTAATTAACATCTTTTTATTTTTTAACCAATAATTATCACTTTATATTATTTTTCAAAATAGGATATTCAAATTTAATTATCACCGATTTTAAAAAGTATTACTCTTGAATTTTAAAAAAATGTATATATTAATAAGTCATATAAAGTTACACATGCATTTAGAATGCTTAATATTAATATATTCAATCAAATAGTGAGGTGAAAAAATTTCGCAAAATAAAACGATAATCATATCCATCGTCTGTTTGCTGTTTTTAATGATAGGTTCACTTTCAGCAGCAGACCCGGATAATACAATTGATGAATCTGAGTTAAGTGTTTCAAATTCCAATTCACTTTTAACAGCAGATTCAGATGATGATTCTCAATTCCTCCTGCAGGATGAGGATGTCACAGACAATGAAAAGAATTCAACAACTCTAAGGGGAAACGATACGGAACTGTACTATAAAAACGGAACTGCCTATCAGGTTGAATTATTGGATAACAGCGGTTCTCCGTTAAACAATCAGAGCATTATTTTTTCAATAAACGGCAATAATTATACCCGACACACCAATGATAATGGTATTGCAAGTATTGCACTTGATTTGAGCTCCGGAACCTATAATATTACATCATACTATAAGGGCAGTACCGACTATGAAAACTCAACAGCCGTTAATCTTATTAAAGTACTTCCTACCCTATACGGAGAGGATGTTGAAAAGTACTATAAAAACGATACACAGTATTATGCTACTTTTTTTGACGGACAGGGAAATCCGTTGAATAAAAGTGAAGTTACATTCAATATAAATGGTGTTTTATATAAAAGATACACTAATCAGAATGGTGTTGCAAAGCTTAACATTAATCTTTTTGCCGGCGAATATATTATAACGGCCATTAACACTTTTAACAATGAAACCCGTTCAAATTTCATCACAGTTCTTCCGACTATTTTCGGTGATGATATTGAAAAGTACTACAGGAATAATACGCAGTACTTTGCCACATTCTTTGATGGTACAGGCAATTCCCTAAATAACAAAGAAGTTACATTTAACATTAACGGAGTATTATATAAAAGATACACCAATTCCGACGGCACTGCAAGATTAAACATTAATCTTAACCCCGGCACATATATTATCACCGCAACAAATATGTACAATCAGGAAAATGCAGCCAACAGCATTACCGTACTGCCTACAATATCAGCTGATGACCTAGCTATGACTTACAAAGACGGCAGCAGATTTACAGCACATGTCCTTGATGATACAGGCAATGCATTAGCCGGCAGTAAAGTTACATTCAATGTTAACGGAAGATTCTACAACCGCACAAGCGACAGTGAAGGTAATGTCTACTTAGCCATTAACCTTAACAGTGGAGATTATATTATAACCGCCACCAATGAAAAGGGACTGTCAGCATCAAATAATATTATTATAAAAAAATGTGATTCAGTGCTTGAAGGTGGGGATATTCACGCTGTTTCAGATACATACCGCAGATTCAGCGTTAGATTAACAGGCCTTAACAATAAAACAATCGAATCAGCTACTGTTCATTTCTCATATGCCAACCAGGCTACAACTGCTCTAACAGGTAGTGACGGTGTGGCAACGGCTGTGATTTCAAAACTTGAAAAAGGAAACTATATTATAAATTATTTCTTTGAAGGAGACTGGAATTACCACTCCTCTAAATCATCCAGCATACTGGTTGTGGAAGATTCAACTGTTTTATTAACAGGTAATGATTTAAACATGCTTTACAATGACGGCTCTATGTTCAATGTTACTTTAACTGATTTGAATCACAATCCATTAGCTAACAGAACAGTAACATTTATGCTGAACGGTGCAGAGTACAATCGCACAACTGACACTGATGGAGCTGCCGGTTTAAGCATCAATCTGAATCCCGGAGTTTATACTGTTTCATATTCCCACTCGACAGAAAATGAGACGGATTATAATTTCAAATCAAATTTAATAAATGTTGCAAAACTTCCTGCTGCCTTAAATGCAAATGATTTAATTATAAAAGCAGGCAACAGCGGAACATTTGATGTAACATTAACAGATTCAAATAATGCTCCAATTGAAAACAAAAAAATTAATTTCAATATAAATGGCGCTTCATATAAAAGAACCACAGATTCATCAGGTGTTGCAAGATTGACTGTTAACTTAGGTGTCGGATATTATGAAATTACAACCTCCTTTGATGATTTAATATACAGTGCAAATACGATTTCAAATCATATTCTGGTAGACGGTTTTATAATAACTGCAAGTGACAAAAATACTATTGCAGGTGTAACGGATTATTTCTCTGCCCGCTTACTTGATCCATATGGCAGACCGGTTTCCAATGCTGAAATTCTATTCAGCTATTATGGAGTTACCTCTTCAGCCATTACAGACGGAAATGGAAAGGCTACAATTTCCTTTAATTTACCTGAAGGAGATCATGTGATTGTTTATAATTATGCTGCAGGAAATACTGCAGGACAATCTGTTATTCATTCAAAAGGCAGTGTATTGAACACCAGAAATACTATTTCAGATTTGGGTCCTTATCTGGGAAATTCCAATAACTGTCCGGTTACAAATCCAATCATTGTTTCACTGGCAGCTCAGTTAACTGAAGGATTGACCAGCCCTATAGATAAGGCTATGGCGATTTACAATTATGTAAGGGATGGTGTTTCATACAGTCATTACTATAATACCAGACATGGTGCTTTAGGCACTCTCGATTTAAAATCCGGAAATTGTGTAGACCAGTCACATCTGCTGATTGCTCTATATCGTGCTTCAGGCCTTCCTGCAAGATATGTTCACGGAATATGTGAATTCGGTGATGAAACATCAGGTCATGTATGGGTACAGGTACTGCTTGACAATACATGGGTTGTATGCGATCCGATAAACGTTCGAAATTCAGTAGGTAAAGTTGTTAATTGGAATAACTACAATTATAATCTTAAAGGATATTATTCTAGTCTTCCGTTCTAATTAACTTTTATTTTTTATTTTTATTTTACCAGTCTTTTAAGTCTCTGCAAGTCATATTAACGTTAAGAGGCGTTAAACTTGGCTGTTTATCAATTAAAAGAGCATATCCGTCACTGCCCTTTTCATAATCCGTGATGAGATTTGATGTAATCATAATCAAATCATCACTGTCCTGATTTTCTTCCAGCGGATAGTTGAACAGATCCTCTTTTTCTTTGGTGGTGTTGTCAATGACTTTTTTATCAAGCATTTTATGTGAAAGGTGAGTGATTTTAACATCTTGTGAAGCATAATTGGAAGGAACGTTTAAGTTAAACAGGTCAACTCCTTCCGGAAATCCTTTATTTATTATTTTCAAAACAAGTTCATGCAGGACTTTCTTGGCCAGGGTAAAATCAAAATCCAAATACCATTCACCGTTTTCATCCTGTTTATATGATGTTTCCGGATCCATAAACAATGAAACTGCAATTGCAGGGATACCTAAACTGACGGCTTCAAAGGCTGCGCATACAGTACCTGAAGATGTAATATCACAGCTTATATTAACACCGGCATTTATTCCGGTTATCACCAGATCAGGTTTTTCATCCATAATATAATCCATACCTGCAATTACACAGTCTGCAGGACTGCCGGAAATGGAATATCCCTGACTGCCGTCTTCAAGTTCACAGCTATTAATTTTTAAATGTTTAAATAATGATATGCGACGGCCTACACTGCTGTTGTTTTTGTCGGGAGCTACAACATAAACATCGGCCAAATCTTCAACTGCCTGTTTTGCAGCCAATATTCCGGGTGCAAAAATACCGTCATCATTGGATATTAAAATTTTCATAAGCATCAAGTCCACATAAAAATAACTACTAATCCCTATCAATATTATCCTATTTAAATTTTATTGGCATCATTTTTTTAATAACATTTCAACATCTTCCTTTCGGTTGAATAATACACAACCACCTTCATGATTGTCAACAAGAAGACCATTATCCCTTAGAGAAGTAAATAAGTTAGAATTTAATGCATCAATAAGTGATGTATCCTTAACATTAATATCGGAGTATGGAGAAGCCGGGCAGGGTTCAGCTCCTCCATGAGAATTAATATGGAAAAATCCTCTTCCTGCTGCTAAACAGCCCCCTGAAGTCTTTTCATCTCCCGGAAATGATAGGAATAACATTTCCGGATAATTTTGACGCAGATGATTAATTTCACTTAACAGGAATTCTCTTTCCTCATCACCGGGCGCTATATTCCTAGTTTCTTCATTAACCGGAACATATTCAATAAAAAACACTACTTTACAGCCAAAATCCTTTAATTTTTCAATATATTCATTTGAAAGCAGTGAATATAAATTTCCTTTTGTAAATGTAAGTGAAGCACCAAAAATTATATTGTTTTTACTCATCAATTCCATTGAATTAATTATCTGATCATAAACACCACTTCCCCTTCTGGAATCTGTAGTTTCCCGGTTTCCCTCAATGGATATAATAGGAACAAGATTTCTGTTTTTGTCAAACAGATTTAAATACTTATTATTCAGCATTGTTCCGTTTGTAAATATTGGAAATAAAATTTCAGAATGATTGCTGGCTTTTATTATTACATCTTCTCTAATCATTGGCTCTCCACCGGCAAGAACAATAAAACTTATTCCCATTTCCTTTGCCTGATTAAAAATATCATCCCAATCATCATCTGAAAGCTGATTTAGATTATTATCATCACACAGGCTGTTGGCCCGTGCATAGCATCCTCTGCAGTGGAGATTGCACTGACTTGTAATACTTGCAATTAAAAAAACCGGAATATTCTGCCCTTTTTTGCTATATTTTTCTCTGATAGCTGTAGCTTTTTTGGCATCTTTGGAAAACTTAAGCAAAAAGAGACTTTCCTTAGGATTTTTTAGAGAAGCTCTGATTGCATCTTTTACAATGATTTCAACACCATCTGCCAGATATTCCTGTATATTAAAATTATCTTCCATTTATTTCACCCTGACTGAATCCAACAGGAATTTTGCATGTTCTTCTGTCTGTCTGAATAAGTTATCCATCGAACTTTGGGGAATATCATCATATTTAACACTAATTTCTAAAAGCAGATATATTGGAAAGCTGTAATACTCCTTGGCCAGTAATTCAGGATTGGAGTCACTGCGTATAATTCCCTTTTCTTTTAAAACTGTGAAAAATTCTCTCCAGAAAACTAATGGTTTTTCAAGTATTTCTTTTTGGAAAAATTCCCTGATATTTTCATTGTAATGCATCTGGATAAAGATTAATCTACAGATTTTAAGATTTTTCTCATTGGACAGCATTTTTTTTACGGCTTCTGATCCTTTATGATAAAATAATTCGGGATTTTCAATTAACATTTCATTGCTGTCACTTAAATTTAAATCTTTGCTGTTGAGTAAGTTGTCGTATTGAAAAAGATTAGTGAAATACTCAAATATGTCAATCAATATTGCATTTTTAGAGGGATAATGACTATATATTGAGCTTTTTTTAATTCCTACTTCTTCAGCTATTTCTCTAAGTGAAACAGAATCATAACCTTTTTTAGAGAACAAATCCAGTGTCACATCAAAAATTTTTTCTTTAGTATTCATATTCCTACCTATCGTTCGTTAGGTTTATTATATTTTTCATCACATATAAATATTTCATTTATTTCACAACATTCAGTTCATTTTGTTAAACAATTGCTTGAACACATAATTGAAAAAAATAGCTATTACATCACTTCTTATAAAAATTATCGATTTTTTCGTTGATAACTGTTTTCAGTGCTTTGGAATTATATGTTCTAAACTGTATTGCTTCATCTTTGAGTGTTAAAGTAAGAATTTCACCCGGACTTGAACTGACAAGTTTTATTTCATCAAATCCAATTGAATATTTTCCTGAAATTACCAGTTCATCGTCCCATAAAAATAGTTCTGCAGGAATCCATTCAACATCATTTGAATTTTTAGCTATCAAACCGCCAAGCAAAGCCCCAGCTCCGGCGACAATTAAACCAGTGCCTAATGTAGTTCCAATAACTCCAACTGTTGCTGCAGCACCTATTAACCCCCCTGCGCTACCTACAACATCCGGTGAAAGCAACTTGGATAATTTGTCTTTCGACGATTCATCAGCGGGAAATTCAATTTTAGTTTTTCTATTTAATCGGATATATTCTAAAGATTCATCATATCCTTTTTTAGGAAAATCCTCTTTTTTTGAAAAAATCGAATTTGCCGTATCGTCAACAAATTCTTTAGTATGTCTGGTGAAATCTGTGGCATCATCTTTTAATTTACCAAGCTTATTTAAACCAAATAACATAATTTTATTTTCACGATCTGGTTTTTTCATTTGAACCACATCAGTACTGATACATTTAATGAACATAATATAAACAATTTGTTGATTGAATTCATAATACCTTCAATGATTTTAAACTGCAGTAAATTAAGATTTGAATCTACATAACAGATATTTTATCTTTTGTTATTCTGATAATGCTTAATTGATTTTGAAATTCCTAATGCAGATACATTATTAAATCGTGATTTCTTAAGTTTTTTCTTGAAAAATTCTTCTTCATCAAAAGTACCATTCTTTTTTTCTTCATTAATTTCTCCAGCAATTTCATTTGCCAGATTCTCATAGAACTTTACTGCTTCAGCATGATTCATATCTTTTGTTGGAGTATACACCTGGGATACCACAACCCCCAAAACACTTCCGCTGTTAGTCATCAGATTCCTCTCGAGAAGAAGAATCATTTTAACATACTCATCATCAATTGAATCATATACTTCAAGAAATACCGGTTCGACTTTAGCGTAGTAGTTTCTATTTGCATCGATGTTTGTATCTTTTGAAAAGTGATTATACTTAATAGATGATGTCTTATCCATAATATCATTCATAACTTTATTTTTTCCAAAAAATCTGCCAAGTTTGGAAGAAATACCATCATCAAATTTAATTACCGAATCAAAAAATGAATCTTCAGTCGAATTATTATTTGAAGAAGGATTGGAATTTTCACTAGTATCTGTTTTATGTCCGCAATTAGGACAAAATAATGATCCGGCCAATTCATTTCCACAGTTGGAACAAAAAGATTTAGGCGGATTTTTTTCTACTTTAGTACTGCAATTAGGACAAAAAGAACCATCACCCGCCTCTTTTCCACAATTATTACAGATAACCATTAAATCACCAACTAAACCATTTTTTTAAGTTAATCTTTACAGTACAAATTTGGACTGATACTCACTCGTGATTTTATAGTTAAAAATATATAAAAGTTGTGTATAAAAATTGATAAAAAATTCCGAATTGTATAAATCCCGTTAAAAAGAAAATAAGCATTCATCAATTCAATTTAATCTGTCAAAAAACTCATATAAAACTTAAAACAATAGTTATTCCTTTAATTAGTAAAACATTAATTTTGACATATTGCAGTTGGAATAAAATTATTATCATAAATTCTATCAATATTGACATTAATTAAAATTGCCTTTAAATATTATATCTGATAAATATTCAACTATGAAAACTAAACACTTACTAATTCTGGTTGCATTATGTATGATCTGCTTTTCAATATTTGCCTACCAGTTCACTAATGACATATCTACAATTATTGTCATTAATGAAACTGAAGTAAAGGAAAACGGTACTTTTACCGGTTTTCTAATGGACTCCTACAGTAGAGGTGTTGAAAATCAGACAATTTACTATCATCAGGCAGGAGACGATAAAAATACATTTGTAAATGTTACAACAGGTCCTGAGGGCATTTTTAAAATAAAAAATGTTAAAAACGTTCCTGAAAGTGGCAGTAACAATTATTACGGGGATATTACATTTAAAGGTGATGAAAAATATCAGCCCTGTGTATATGAATACAACCTGACTGTGAAAAATTAATAGGAAATACCAACTTTTTTTATAATTAGCCGTCACTATCAACCTATCTGAGTGCGGAGATATGCTGCTCCGTATGGATTTTAGCATGAAAAAGATAAAAAATATTGTTTTAGTACTGGGACATGTAGATGCCAATACAAATAAAATTCAATAAAATCTTATAATATATTATATTTATATTTACGATTATTATTTGTAGTACTATAATGATTTTTATAAAATATAATTAACGCTGTAATGAATAATATTTGATGAATGAAATTAGCTATTAATTCCAAATCTTTTCCGGGAAATTACAAAAGCATTATAACTATCTTGAAAAATTCAAATTCGGAGGTGATTCTTGACGTTTTAGGTTATTTTTTTATAATTAATCAGTGAATAGATACAAAATTAATGCTTACATTGAATAAAATTTATTTACTAATAAAATAATATTAAATAATATGAATACAAGTAGGTTCGAAACATTTTACGATGCAGTTTTAGCAATTGTTATAACAATTTTGGTGTTGAAGATTCCGCAGCCCCTGACTCCGGAGTGGGGATCTTTTTTTTCAAATTCTTTAAGTTTGATAACATATTTCATAGTATTTTTATCAATTATAAATATCTGGTACAGTAATCAGAAATTATTCAACTATATTGATGAAATAAACAATAAGGCAATATTTACGTATGGTTTTTCAATATTTATATTCTCTCTGTTTCCCTATTTTGCATCATGGCTTTCACAAAATTTGTATTCACTAACTGCAGAGACAATTTTCGGATTAATCATATTTTTTGGCAGTGTTTCACATGTCATTTCAATTGTTGTACTCTTTGGAGCTAATAAATCAAACGAAAAATTAAAAGAATTGAATATTAAAAAAATTCACTATTTAATGCCCTTAATCATTATAATAATTGGTTTTATAATATCCTATACAGTTTTTGTTCCGGGAATTTATTTAGCCTGTTTGATTTCGGTATTTTTAAGTATTATTTATAATAGAGTACAAGGCAGGGAATTCGAAGATACTGAAAGATTTGAAGCATTAATTGATGCAATCATAGCTATTATTATTACTATCATTGTGCTTGAGATTCCTATTGCGGCAAATGGTGATCTGGCAAGTTTATTAAATTTGAGACTTGAATTTATAGCATATGCAATTAGTTTTATTGTCTGTTTTAATGTCTGGAATTTTACATATAATCTCTTCAGCATTGTCAATAAAATCAATTATAAATCAATCTGGGCTATAGCTGTTGGACTGTTATTTTTATCGTTGATTCCATATTTAACAACATTTGTTTCAAAAAATTTCTATAGTTTCGTCCCGCAATGTTTGTATGGTATAGATTTTATTATTATCAATTTATGTTCTATTGTTGCCACTTATCAAATGAAAAAAATTGATAAATCAAATTCATTCCTGCAGGCAGCATTCCAGAATTATAATACGTATATTTTAAATATCATATTCACATGTATCTTCATGATTATTGGTTACTTATATTATCCTCCAATAATAATGATATCATGTCTGCTTTCAATTATTATAACTTGGACATTTATGCTTAAAAAAATAAATCTGCTTAAACTTATTTAAATCCGTATCTTCATGGTGAGTGCTAATAATTAATATCATAGGAATTGATTATTCTCCAAGAATATAGAGATTATTAAACCTTAACGATTAATTTTCTCTTTCCTAATTTTAACTTTCATATTTTTTGTAATTTTTCAATCAAGCAAGTCATGGTTCATAATCTATTCCGGCTTCATCCAAT
This sequence comes from uncultured Methanobrevibacter sp., assembly GCA_902796575.1. GTDB lineage: Archaea > Methanobacteriota > Methanobacteria > Methanobacteriales > Methanobacteriaceae > Methanocatella. The sequence continues at coordinate 24,577 of CADBPS010000050.1, forward strand.
ATTTGTTCATTAATTGTTTTTTCAAAGCAATTATTACCATCCGGAAATTCATTCAAAATATCGTTTAAAGATTCTTTTTCATCAATATAATAGTGTTCAATTAAATAATCTGTGTGCCTTTTTTCAGTGTCATTATATTCCAAAAAACTATCCTCCAGTTCAAAATCCTCATAACTTATTAAAATATCATCTGTTTTATATTCTATAAACGAATCATCCATTTCAAAATTAAATGTAGAGCGATAATGTTCATCAAAGAGCACTCCCTCTAAATTCTCATCAGGCCCATCCGGATAATCTATATAATCATTAACATCATTAATCTGTCTTTGATATTCAATATCACAGTATTCATAATGTAATTCTTCTAATCTATTATACTGTGGAGATGATGCAAAATAAAAATTATCCTCAATAAATTCCGTTTTTGGATAATGAAGATTAAATAGCCTATCCTCAATTACATCTTCAATTGTATCTTCAAGATCCTTTTCGAGTTTTCTAACTTCCTCCATCAGTTTTTCATCACGGTCATCTTCAATAATTTCCTTAAAATATTTTTCTTCATATTTTTCATATTCTTCTATTAATTTTTTATCACGCATATATTCTAAATCATCCATCATTACTTCCCCTAAATTCCTAATATAATCCATATTATTCAAATTTTCTCATCATATTTCTAATTAGATTAATTTTAAATTTTCTTTTGGTTTAAAAGAATTAAAACCTTAAAATTAAGCGATGCTATGTTATTTTATTGTTATAAAAAAGTATTTAAAATTATTTGAACCAGTAAAAATCCGTGCTACATAGTATAATGGTGAATCTATAAAAAAAAGAAAAGTATTGACAAATTCATTTTGTTGAATTCATCATTGAAGTTACCTTATTAGAGTTTACAGTAGAATTAAACTCTTCCAACACAGTATTATCCTTAATGACCTGTACTTTAACATGATCAACATCCAAATAATTAGGAGTGTCATAGTAACTGATTAAAGATGGAAAATCATATCCTTCATCACTTTTGAAAAAAGATAACTTTTCCGTTGTGGTTGTCAATTCTTTGCCGCTGGAATCATAGTATATTGTTTTTAACATGTATTTTTCATAGTCATCAGGATAATTAGAGATATATCCGTTTACATTGTAGCAGTATAGAGGTTTACCTTCCAATGTATCCTCCCATATTTCAACTTTATCAAATGTTATTTGAACATTTCCATCACTGGCCTTATCGTCACCGCCGAAGCCTGAAAAGAATACTCCGGCAGCTACAATAACTACAACAACTATGGCAATTAACACAATGCAGCTTAATTTATAGCTATTTCCACTGTTATTAGATTTTTCATCTTCATTAACAGGAACATCAGATAAGTCATGTGCACATTCAATACAAAACTTTGCATTATCCGGTGAACTGACACCGCAGTTAGGACATGTTTTACTCATTCTTTATCCCCCTCTATAATTATGTTCTATTTGAACAATGGTATAAATATTGTGTTAATCTTCAAATTTTATCCAATAATAGAAAATGTTTAAAGTTTAATCACCATTCATTATTAAGAGTTACTCTCTTTATTTTCTCTAAAACCGAACCAGTTAAACTTATAATCCATGAAAATGATTATTGCAATTATGATAATTGGCAGAACAATGTACATCAAATAATCTAAATTGGAATTCGGAAGAAAAGATCCGGTAGTGAAACCTGTGGATAGAATCAGAATATAATTAAATGAAAAATGCATAGCCGATGAAATTTCAAGGCCTTTGCCGTACCATGCCATGAAACCGAATAATAATCCTATGACAAGTGTCACAAGCATCATTATCCAGTCAAACTGCGTATGTAAAAAGAATAATGACTGTAAAACAATAGCTATTATAGGTACCTTAATCCATGATCCCAATGCCTGCATTAAAAATCCGCGATAAACATATTCTTCAGCAAAACTTTGTGTCATAGTTAAAAGTAAACATACAACAAAAGTGATTATCGTAAAATTATTTGTAAAACTGTATCCGTTGACAAATGTTTTAATTAAAGCATCAGCCCGTAAACACATAATGCAATAAAAACCACTTTTAAATAAACATCCCATTTCCATCCGCCGGTTGAGGATACCTGAGAAGAAAATGAATTTTTATAGATAAGTTTTGATGCAATGTAAAAAGAAGGAATTAAAAGTGTATTCATAAGTGTAGGATACATTGCTCCTAAACTGTATGGTTCTGCACTGTTATAAATTTGATAATAAAATCCTGGTATCAATTCCAATGCGTAATTTAGAGCCATAGTCAATGCAAAATTAATTAAAGCACCTAAAGCAAGAACCAAAATAGGTTTATACCATCTGTAGTTCTCAAATGTTCTGAGATAGGTGGTGTATTCTTTCTCATCAATAATTTTGTTAAATTTAAACAGATTCATATAAAATCACCTTCAGTGTAAATTATTAATCTCTAACATTATTAAAGTCTTTGAAATTCAAGACTTCATTAATAATATTTAAAAAAAGTAAGTTTGAGGAATTTAATCCTCAAGCAGTTATATTAATCTTATTTGAAATACTGGAACTGCCATATGTGGAAGTTATAGTATATTCTTTAACAGGTAAATTAATATTCAATCTTGCAAAACCGTCATTGTCAGTGGTACGGTTGTACATTATTCCGTTTATATTGAATGTAACATTGGCATTATCTAACGGTGCACTTGCTGAAGTGGCAAAATCAAGATCCACAAATACCTTTAATAAGGATTCACTAAGCTCAGAAGCTAAAAGATTAATAGCAAATACATCACTCTCATCCTTAGCAGTGATAACCTGGCTGGATAAAGATTCGATGCATTCATTAGCCTCATCAATATCTTCCATAAGATTTTTGATGGATGTATGCAGGTATGGAATTGAATCACCCATATTTGAAAGTGTGTGTGATGTTTCAGATAAAGCAGCTGTTGTTTCATTTAAATTCAATTCAGAAACATCAGTAATGTTGTATTTGGAGAAATAATCGGATAAATTAGTCAATTTATCTTTATAATCATCAAAATCATGATTACATGTACCATTAACAACAAAAACTTCAAATGGAGTTGTATTACCATATTTTTTAGTTAAATTCTCGGCAATGAGTGTTGGCATTACATAAATCTCACTGGCAAATGTCTGATTGTTATACGGACTATATGCTGTAATGATATAAGTGCTCGGAGGTAAATTAATTTCTACTTTAACAGTACCATTTTTAATTGTACGATAGTAAAATTTACCGTTAACATTGAACTTTGCAGTACCGTTAGTCAGCGGATTACCTTCTCCGTCAAGGAATGTAGCATAGTATTGGGTGCCGTTTAGGAAGTACTTGGTAACATCCTCTGCATTAATGGTTGATAATACTTCAATATTACTTGCAGAATTTTCACCTGTGAAAGGATTATTAACAGTTATAGTGTAATTTCCGACAGGCAAGTTAATGTTTAATTTGGCAGCTCCATTTTTAATAGCACGATAGTAGTTTATACCATTAACATTATATGATGCAGTACCGTTTTCAAGAGGTTTACCTTCAAAATCTTTAAACTCAGCAATGAATTGTGATTCATTTCTGTAATATTTTGTAAGATTATAACTTTCAACGGTAGATAGTATTTCAACTGTTGCAAAAGCAATTTCATCATCAAGAGTTACATTAACAGGATATACTCCGCTTGAAAGAGTTAAATCAAGACTTGCAGTACCATTTTCGTTGGTTGTTCGGCCATATTTTGCACCATTAATCCAGATTACAACGGTTTTACCTGTAAGAGGAATACCTTCTGAATTTGTTACATTAACAATAAATTTTTCAGGACCATGATAATATTTAACAACATCCTGAACGGAAAGTGAAGCATTTCCTGCTTTATTTCCACTGAAAACACAATTTGTAACATTATCACAGCCATAAATAGCAGCACCATATTCAGCAGTATTGTTAATGAAAGAGGAATTAACCAAATTGTTACATCCGTAAGCTGCACCACCATATTCGGCAGTATTGTTAATGAAAGTGGAATTGATTACATCATCACAGCCGTTGACTGCACCACCATTAATTCCAGTATTGTCCATGAAACTACAGTTCAAAATATTACCTTTACGATTACCTGTAACTGCACTGTTGTTTGCATTTTTAAAGGTTAATCCAATTACATTTGCAGCACCGGTAATATTGAATATGGTGTTTTTATTTTCTCCGTCAAAGATAACATCACCGGATGTCCAGTTTGTAAGATTTACAGCTTTATTTATTTCTAAATTGGTATTGTTCAATCCTGTGTATTGGCCTGGTGCAATGTATATTGTATCTCCAGATTCTATTTTGTCAAGTGCTGATTTTAAATTATTAAACGGACTGTCTTTGGAACCGTTACCGTTTTCACTTAAACTTCCGTTGACATAAATTCCATTGTCAGTAGTATTATCATCAGCTCTTTCAATGTATCCGAAATCCTGTACCCAGTAAATAGTACCGTTTGCCCTGTATGCTGCAATTCCAACAGAGTTGAACTGGGAACGGAGCATGTTACGTCTGTGTCCCTGTCCGTCATAGGTATAATTGGTTTCTTTCCATGCTTCAGTTACATCGGCACATGTAGTATATCCCATTGCAATATTTTCTCCCACTGCTGTGTAACCGTCAGGAAATGCAGTAAAACAGGGACTGTCGTCTGGACGTGTGTGTGAATAAAGCTGTACAAGTTCTTTTGCCCTTGTTTTTGCGGTTTCTTCAAGAGCAGTATCTCTTACTAGAGGTTTGAGCTGATTGGTGTCATTGGTATTGAAAACAGTTTTAGTTGTATTATCTTTATTCCACTGCCATACACCATCCTCTAATCTGAATTCATTCAATAAATCATAAGCTTCAGATACATTGATAAATTCGCCGTCATCAGCCAGATTATCAGCATTATTATTTTCTGAAATTATATCTCCATCACTGTTTGGAGAAGATAAAACGTTATTTACATTATTATTTTCATTTGCAGATGAACTATCCGCAATAACATCATCACTACCTACCGATAAAACAGTATTATCAGCATCATTTACATCAACTGCACTGACAGCACTTAAAGAAACAAAAAGACAAAGTGCGCATGCAATTAATATCATGAATTTCGTTTTCATTTTTAATCTCCCATATTTACTATAATATCTTGGATTTATGTTGTATTTAAATATTATCTAAGGATTATTTAAAAAAAACAACAAATTAAGCCATGTTTACTTAAATAAATAATATTGTAAAAACATCAGGTAATGATATAAGAAATTCAGAAATAATGAAAATATAAAAACAGTATTGCTTATAAAGATGAAAATATTCAATAATTATCAATAGCTGTTAACTCAAGTTAAAAATAAGAAAGAACAGTTTTGGATTTTAATCTAAAACATATTCTTTTACATTGAAATAACCTAGTTATATTTTTCAGGCTCTTTTTTGCCGTTATACACATCTAAATCAATTGCTTTGTTTTTAAATGAAACGATTATTGTACAAACTGCATCTCCGGTTACGTTAACCGCAGTTCTAAACATATCTAGAAGATGATCTATTCCAAAGATTATTCCAATTGCATCAACCGGCAATCCTACTGAATTAAATACCATTGTTAAGGTAATCATACCTACAGATGGAATACCTGCAGTTCCGATTGAAGCAGTTACTGCGGTAAAAATCACAGTTATCAATGCAGATGCACCTAAATCAATACCATATGCCTGAGCTGCAAACATAACGGCAATACCCTGCATAATAGCTGTACCGTCCATATTAATTGTAGCACCTAATGGGATGGTAAATGACGAAACATCTCTCGATACTCCCATTTCAGACTGTTTTTCCAAATTTAGAGGAATTGTTGCATTTGACGTTGAAGATGAAAATGCAAAGAACATAACAGAAAAAAATCTTTTAAAGAATTTAACAGGGTTTAAGCGGGTGAATATTACAAGTAATGCCGGATAGACAATGAATGCCTGTATGGCCAATCCTATTAATACGCAGATTATAAATTTTGATAATGGCAGTATCCCTTCTATTCCCAAATTTCCAAATGTTCTTGCCATAAGACAGAATACGCCTATTGGGGCAAATTTTATTACAATTGATGTCATTTCCATCATAACTTTATTTGACTGAGTGAAAATCTCATTAATTGTTTGTGTCTCTTCCTTTAATTTTGCTAAAATAATACCCACTAAAAGTCCGAATATAATAACCGGCAGCATATCTCCATTAGCCAGTGAACTGAAGGGATTTTCAGGAATCATGTTTAAAACCGTATCAGATACTGTCTAATTTACTACAACGTTGGATGAATTAGTAGCAACTGCCATATTTAAACCTACACCAGGTTTTAGAACAATGCCTATTGCTAAAGCAATGCTTACTGCAACTGCAGTTGTTAGAAGATAAATCAATATTGTTCTACCACCGATTGAACCGATTGTTCTGACATCTGAAATTGATGTAACTCAAACAACAATTGAGCAAAAAACAAGTGGTACAACAAGCATTTTCATTAATTTAATAAAAAGATTCCCTCCTAAATAGAAGACATGGTTTATTAAAATTGTATCTTTTAAAAACGAATCTGTAACAAAGAAATTTAAAATCAGGCCTGTAACTGCACCGAATATCATTCCGATTAATATCCAGTTTCCAAGACTTATTTTCTTAAGTTTATCAATCATCAAATCTCACCTTCTACCTATAACATTTGACGATAAAACGTATATTACTTTTTATCACCGAAAAATCTGTCTGATAATACAGCAAAATTTTTAAATAGAATTTCTTATATACTAAAATATGTGAATATCTTGTGAGTAGGGATTAAATTGAGTGATAAAAACAATAATTCTAACTTGGACTGGATGATTCATTGGTCATTAACTGGACATACGCCAAGAAACACCCAAATCAAATTAATAAACAAAATCAACTTTGCAATTGGCGAAGGATATAAAAATATTATATTGGAAGCAGGAACAGGTATAGGTAAATCAGCTATTGCTACAACTCTTGCAAATATGTATGAAGACTCCTATATTTTAACCATGACCAAACAGCTTCAGGAACAGTATCTGGATGATTTTGAAGAAATGCTTGTTGAAATTAAGGGAAAAGGAAATTATAAATGCAATTATGAAGGAAGCTGTGATTTCTGTATAAGGGCTGTGTATAATCTTAACAAATGTAAGGACTGTGATTATTTAACCGCTTTTAGAAAAGCCAAAAAATCCAAAAATGTTATTACAAATTATGATTTTATGTATAGAGTTGGCGTTGATGCCCGAATGCTTGATCCAAGACAATTACTGATTTTAGATGAGGCACATAACCTGGAGCGAAAAATGCTTGCCTTATCTTCACATACACTGAACCGTGAGTATATTTCCACAAAATTTGGTATAGATATTTTTGAAGCATTAATGGAAAAAGAAAAATCATATCGCGGTTTAAGAGAATCCGAATACTGGATTGAAGTATCAAGTGAACTGATGAAAGCATGCGGTGAAAGTATCAAGGAAATTGAAGGTCCCGGAAAGGATGTTCAGGTTACACTGGATGAGTTTGAAAGTGACCCTTCAAAATATTCAAATGATGATTATATTGAAAAACAGATTCTTGAAAATGATTTAAAAGAATTTAATTCCATAAGATTAGGTTTAAAAAGTGGAGATTTAATTATTGATTTGCCGAATCCCAAGTCTATTAAAGATAACCGGATGGATATTTCTGCTGAATTCAAACCTTATTCAGTTTCGGATGCCACTCAAAAGTTACTGGAATTTGGTAATGTCAGAATATTCCTGACAGGTACTTTAGGCAACATGGAGAAGTTCTGTGAGTGGAACAACATCAATCCGGACAATACTTATTATATTTACGAAAAAAGTCCATTTGATGTTTCCAAAAGACCTATTTATGGAGATTTTGTTGGAAATATGTGTGGATTTGTAAGAAAGGTTCCCAGATGGAAAAATAAAAAAGCTATTTTAAAAATTAAGGAAATCATTGACAAGTATCCTAATAAAAAGGGAGTGGTCCATACTTCAAGCAACAAACAGGCATTCTGGATTATGGACAATTTAAATGAATATAATTTTATGTTTGTCGGTGGAGAAAACAGAAATCAAGTTTTAAAAGAATTTTATGAAACTAAAGATGATGCAATTCTTATAGGTGCCTCAATTAAAGATGGTGTTGATTTAAAAGGAGATTTATGCAGATTCCAGATTATTTTCAAGGTTCCATATCCCCAACTGAATGAACAGGTCAAATATCGTAAATCATTGGATGCTTCATGGTATTACTATCAGGCAGTAATGGCAATAATGCAGGCATACGGAAGGGGCATTCGTGACAAAGAAGATTATTGCGATATGTATATTATTGACTCCAGCTTTAAGACATTATTTAATAGAAACCGTAATTTTTTCAATGAATACTTCACCGAAGCCTTAAAGAAAAGCAGATGATGGGCTTTAAAGAAAGAATCTTATCAGTCCAGTTTTTTCAGTAAAATCATTTTTAAGCAGAAGTGATGTTAAATCCTCACTGCAGGCATAATACTGAAATCCATTACCCTATGTATTTTCTAGACATTTTAATTTTTATTTACCGTGAGCTAGAATATCCTCGGCGGGCATATTTTAAATATAACAGTTGATTGTGAATGATTTTTTAACTAAAGATTTATATACTTTGAAATCCAATAGATATATGTCGGAAACCGGAAGCCATATTCCGACTAAATATTTATAAATTAATTTAACGGTAAAGATAAAATGGATGTTTTTAGTACAGGTGACACAGCATGGATTCTAATATGTACTCTTCTTGTATTATTAATGAGTATTCCCGCTGTGGCATTTTTTTACGGAGGATTAAGTAAAAGAAAGAATGTTTTAAATACAATGTTTTTAACTTTCATTGCATTTTCAATACTAAGTTTAATATGGGTAATATTCGGATATCAGTTTGCATTTGGTGAACCGTCAATATATGGATTTATAGGTTCTCCATCCAATTTCTTCCTGAGAGGAATCGGATTAGACAGTTTAACGGGATCAATTCCAACATTATTGTTTGTAATGTTTCAGTGTGCCTTTGCAGGACTTACTGCAGCATTAATATCAGGAGCACTTGTTGGAAGAATGAAAACAAAGGCATGGGTATTATTTGTTCCAATATGGGCATGTCTCGTATATATTCCTATCGCACACTGGGTGTGGGGAGGAGGATGGCTGATGCAGATTAATGCATTGGACTTTGCAGGGGGAACAGTTGTCCACATTAATTCCGGTGTTTCAGCATTAGCTGTAGCATTAGTTCTTGGAAAAAGAAAAGATGCAACATTAATTCCACATAACCTCGGATATGCAGTTCTTGGAGCAGCATTACTCTGGTTTGGATGGATGGGATTCAACGGAGGATCAGGTCTTGGAGCAAACGGTCTTGCAGCAAATGCAATTATCGTTTCAAATGTATCAGCTGCCACAGCATTAATCGTATGGACACTGCTTGATACATATATTGTTGGAAAACCAACAGTATTAGGCGCAATCTCCGGTGGAGTAGCAGGTCTGGTAGCTATTACTCCTGCAGCAGGATTTGTTGATGTATTTGGAGCATTATTTATTGGAGCAGTAGCTCCGCTTGTTTCATACTTTGCAATATACATTCTTAAAGCAAAAATCGGTTATGATGATGCTTTGGATGTATGGGGAATTCACGGTATGTCCGGAGTATGGGGTGCTATTGCAACAGGAATATTTGCAGTGCCTGCAATCGGCGGAACTGCAGGATTAATATATGGAAACCCCGGACAGGTCGTTATCCAGATTATCAGTGTAATAGCAACAATGGCATATGCATTTACTATCAGCTTTATACTTGCTAAAATAATTGATAAAGCTATTGGAATAAGAGTCGATGAATCAGAAGAAATCGGAGGATTAGATTCAAAAATCCACGAAGAATCAGCATACAATTTTAACTAGGATGATATAAATGAAAAGTGTAGTTGCAATAATAAGACAGGAAAAATATACGGATGTAAAAAATGCCCTTCTTGAAGTCGGCTGTGAAGGAATGAACATTTCCGAAGTAAAAGGAAGGGGAAGTCAGCGTGGTATTAAAGAATCATATCGTGGATCAAGCTTTTGTATTGATTTAATTCCAAAAACAAGAATTGAAACAATTGTAAAAGATGAAGGTGTTGATTTAATTGTTGATGCAATAAAAAAATCCGCCTACACCGGAAATATTGGAGACGGAAAAATATTTATTTATCCGGTTGACAATGTAATCAGAATAAGAACAGGTGAAGAAGGTGATACTGCAGTTTAAAACTGCATTTCATATATAATATTCTTCAGAACTTATAGGATTACCATCACCATCATAATACTCTTCATATATTACTCCATCACTGCCCTGATAAGTGTGAACTGTATTTCCACGGCTATCCTTTTCGTACTGACCCGACGGATCAACATATTCCCCTTTTTGAGGAGAATAAACAAGCCCTTTATCACTATTATCAGCTAATGAATCAACAGTATTGTTCGTAATGTTTGTAGTGTTATTCACCATGGAATCATTAACAGAATTATTCCTTATATTAGTATTATTATTTGACAATCCGAAATAGATTCCAGCAGCTATTATACATGCAGCAATTAAGATTACTGCACATATAATAATTAATTCCCTATTTTCCATTTTTTAAACCACACTTTTTTGTGTATTAATTCATTTATTACATTTGTTACAAAAATCTTTGTTTTAAACAATCTAGTCTAATCAGTTTCATTGGATTATAGTTTTCCCCTACAGTCTCATTACCTATTCCATAATACTCCCTGTAGCGTCTTTCCTCATCTGACATGTGAAGATTATAATCCTCAACTTCTTCATCAAGGGTCTTGAAATCATTACTTTGTTTTTCTTTTAACTGATTTAACTCAATAGCCATTGGCAGCATCTGAAAAAATATTAAATATAACAGTATAATAATCAATAATATAATTATTATTTTACTTAACCAATTACGTGATTTTTTAGGAATATACTTGCACTTTTCACATCGGGTACACTCTTTTCCATCCAAATGACAGTATTTGTTTTCGGCAAAAAATGCAATTCTGGACTTGACTGACATATTTATCATTAATCTTTTGATGTTTCATTATAAATTAAAATTTCAATTTTATTTCTAATATTGCTTTGAAAAACATTCGTTTTTAATAAAGATTCTCTGCATTTCGCACAAAACATATTCAATCCCCGCAAACCATTTTTTGTATATATAACAGACGTTTGGTAGAAAGTCTTCCGTCTAATATTATACTTGTCATTGAGGACATATAAATATTGTGTATAAATTATTATTAAAAAGTAATTAACATATTATTATAATTATTAAAAACAAATTTTCTGAAAAGTAGTCTTATCAATCCTATTGTACTGCTTATTTATTAATTTTTATTATTACTAGATTTAAGCTAAACTCAGTAATGCTATATCAAAACAGCATAAATTAATAATATAACCCGAAAAGCATTACTTCTAAGCTGAATTTTGGACTGACTTTTTCCTATAAAACATTGCGGAAAATGCTAAAACCAGTATAGTGATTATTATGTCGACAGCCAATTCAAACTGATTTGCATGTATGAACAAATCGATTATGCCGATTAGCCAGATGATTACTAATAATGCCGGGAGAAGGTATTTGATGATTGCCGTCCATATAAAGCCAACTTTAATCCTTGATTTTTCATTTAAAACAGGAATGACTTTTTCAGCCCCATAATACCATCCGAATATTATACATTGAATTGCAATTAGAAGCAATATCCCGAACTTGTTAACGAATCCGTCAACGATTTCAACAAGATAGCTGCTTATTCCACATGTGAAAAGCAGTGAAGCCAAACATCCGACAACACTTAAAATTGTTACCAGTTTTTTACGGCTCATGTTGGTTTTTGATGAAATCGAAGATATTATCGGTTCAAAAAATGCGAATGCAGAACTTATTCCTGCAAATAACACTGCTAAAAAGAATAAGGGTGCTAGAATATGTCCGATAACTCCCATTAAAGTGAATATTTTTGGAAATACCACGAAAATCAATCCGGTTCCTTCACTGACCAGTTGGGTAAGGGGGATTCCGGATGTTGCTGACATATATCCCAGGATTGAAAATACTCCAAATGCTGTAAATATTTCAAAACTGGAGTTTGATGCGACAACGAAGAATACGTTATCGGTTAAATTATTATTGTCTGCCAGATACGTTGCATATGTCAGTGCCAGGGCTTCGCCTATTCCAAGTGAGAAAATTATTTGTGAAAATGCGACAATCCATATGTTGATGTTCCAAAGGAGATTCCAGTTGGGTTCAATCAAAGCATTGATTCCGATGCCCGCTCCGGGAAGCGTTAATGCGTAGATGACAATGATTGCCATCATGACAAAAACTGCAGGTATTAGAATCTTTGATGCAAGCCCGATTCCCTTCTCGATTGAGCGGTGTGATATGAACCATAAAATGAACCATGAGACTATGACTCCAATCCCTATGGGAATGAAGAAATTGCTGATATCTGCGGGATTTCTGCCTCCTCCAACATTTTGAACAAAGTATGTTGCGGTATCGTTTCCCCAGCTGAAAGTAAAGCTTTTAATCAGATAAAATAAATCCCAGCTAATGATGACCATGTAGTATATCAGTACAATAGCTATTGTGAAAATAAGAATCCATGCTATATATTCGAATCTGGGATTAATCGATTTGAAAATCTCGCTGAACGATCTTTTGAATGAAAATCCTATTCCATACTCCAATATCAGAAAGGGAATTCCCATAAGTACTATTGCAACAAAGTAAGGGATGAAAAAAGATCCTCCACCATTGGAGTACACGATATAGCTAAATCTCCATATGTTCCCGAGGCCTATTGCCACACCAATCATCGCAAAAATAAATGTCAGTGTCGAATCCCATTGCGCACATTCATCCATGGAATTATATATGATTATCTTCTATTAAAAATTTCTTTATATGAAAGTATATATTTTAAAGTTAAATACAATCTAAAATGATGGCAGACCTAACAGGATAATTTTTTATAAACCCTGATGTCTCTACATCTGAAAAACCATTAAAGGAAAAAAATGAGGATTTAAATGAATTATAATTATGATGCAGTAATCGTAAGGGTAGGACCCCCATCTACCATAATTCTAATAGATAAATCATAATACATCACAGATTTGTATATGGATTAATAATCATTTTAATTAAAAAATAGTGCAATAATTATAAAATTTAATAACAACTAATTACGCTATTTATTTGGTGAATAAAATCCAACCCTGATTAAACTATGATAAACATGACCCTAATTTTATTTCAAATATTACCTCGCAAAGTATTCGTTTTAAACTGTTTTTCCCCACAATAATATTAAATGGAAAAAAACTGAAAGTGAACTTTTAAATATTAGAAATTTACATAGCATCGTATAGCAATAAACCCTATAATTCATGTAGTATACTATTGGTTCTGTTGCTATTCTGTTTCATCAACATTATTTTAAATGATGAAATGTTTCTGTGATTAGTTGCCATTGAATATTAGGTGAATTCATACTTGTATGGATTTATTTAATGGCAACAATTATTATGCTTATTTTTTTATCTACTTTACTACAGATAATGTTAAATTTAATAATGAATTTTTATATAATAAGAAGAACAATAAATATAGCTAGAAATAACATTACCTCCAAAATATCACAGAAACAAGGTAATAAAAATGAGTTTGAAACAATTAACCCCCCTTGTTTACTAAATTTGGAGGGATTATCCTTGGATAATAAGTATGAGTTTTTAATTCATATTGCTGTTTCGAATATTACATTACAAAACATTCGTTTTAAACTTAAAAGATTTTAATTATTTTTTGTATTCGAACCATTAAATATATAAATAACCGTAATATTTATTTAAATAGTTTTCTTCTTGATATAGTTTATTGTTTTTAACCATATATTATAAATTATTTTTAGAATAAGTTTTTAATGATTTTAAGTTAGTAATATTTATATAAATCTTTTTTTTATCCCATAAAGTATTTTACATTGTCTCTACAGCAATATATTAGAAAAATTGGTTTTTAAAAAATTTCAATAAATCTACCAATATGTATAAGTCAAAAAATCGAATTTAAAAAGATTTCATTTGAAACTAAATGAATAGGGTGATGGTATCTAATTAATCAAAATCCTCGAAGTTTTTGAAGGAACCTAATTTGGAGAAAATTATTATATGCTAAAATTAATAAACATACCTATAAGTGTATAATCAATGTGTAATCCGAACACTATTTTATACACAAAATCATTTGCCGAAGGCAATGTTTAAAAAATACAAGTATGTTTGTGCTCTTCTGATTATGTGGTTATTCCTAACAGTAATGACTACTGCATCATCTACTGATGTAAATCAAACAAATAATGTTGATTTATCAACAAATAATGATGTTATTGTGGATACAGTGTCTACAAATGAAAATGATGAGTATATTAGTTTGGGGGATAGTATGGGAAGTTTAGATGATAAATGTTGTAATGAAATTTATGTGAATGGTAGTATAGCTGAAAATGAGGATGGTTCTAAAAATAATCCATTCAAAGACATGAAATCGGCTATTAATAAATCTAAAAATAGAAATACAATTTATATTCCTTTAGGATTATGTTCAGGTTTAAGTAATAAAAATTTAACCATTATGAACTCATTAAATATTCTAAATTGGACAACTGGTGATGTAATATTTGATGGTAAAAATCAGGATAGTGGATTAAGATTTGACAACCCCTCTGGCGGTGAATTGATTACGGCAATCTATGGACTAACATTTAAAAAGTTCACATTCGACATGGTGGTTATATGTTAAGTTTTTTTAGAAAATTAGTTAACAAGAATAGGGAAATACTGGGCAACAGAGAGAGAGAGAGCTTATGATGAATCTTTCATCAGGATTGTATCTATTCAAAAATCTACAAACAAAATAATAGTTAATTTTAATCCTTCTGATAATCTTAAAAAGTATTTTAATTTTTTCAATCAGGAAATTTCGTATCGGGGGTTGGAATCAGATTTAAGTAATTTTCCTGATGGTATTGTTGTTATTCCTACAATTTCTAATTTATTACCTTTAATTTGGTTTTATGATGTTAATCTTGTAGTGGATGAGCTTGATAAAACTTTTTATGATAATATATCTGAAATAAAAAAGGGATATTCTAAAATGTTTCCATTCATTGAGTTCAAAGGTAAAGTTTCCTGCAAAAACATAGTTGATTATTCTTATGATGTTAAAAATAATTCTGTTGTTCTTTTTTCACAAGGTTTGGATTCTTCAAACACTGTTATAAATAATTTAGATAAAAATTTATTTTTACTTACATTACATGGTGCAGATCTTCCTTTAGAAGAAATTGAAGGATTAAAAAATCTTTCAAACTCTATTACTGATTTTGCTTCGTCCGTAAATTGTGAAAATATTTTTGCCAGGTCTTCTTTTAGAAAAAATTTAAATTATGCTGCTCTTGATAATACACTACCTAATGAAATGAAAAAAAGCTGGTGGCATCAATTTCAGCATGGAATTGCTATTATTGGTCATGCAGTTATAGTTGCATATGCCAAAAAATCTAACAATATTCTTATTGCAAGCTCATTATCTGATGAATGTGCAAAATTCAATAATGTGGAGTATAATCGTTGTGCATCTTCACCAATTATTGATAATAAATTTAAATTTTCAAGTTGTGGAGTTATTCATGATGGATATGAATACGAAAGATTAGATAAACTTAAAAATGTAATCGATTATTCTAAACAAAAGGGATTTGTCAGATTAAGGGTATGTTATACATCAAGGAATGGGGATAATTGTAGCAAATGTGATAAATGTAGCCGTTTAATTTTAAGCTTAATTTCTGAAAACGAAAACCCACTTAATTATGGTTTTAATGTCACTGATGAATCATTACTTGATATTAAAAACAATTTAGACAATCTGAAAGAAGGAATAGAAACCTGGGGTTGGTCACGCATCAGTTTCAGAAACTTTTTTTGGATTCAAATTCAGGAAAATTTTCGAAATAATGCTGATAAATATGATTATAATGAGAATGTTAAATGGATTTTAGATTATAATTTTGAAGATATGAATTGGAAATAATTATATTGGGACAGTCCTATTTTAACTTTTTTGTTAGGACTTTGTCAATAAATCCATAAGTTCTTAATTTTTCTTATTTTTATAATTTTCATTATTTATTTATCATTATTATTAGTTTTAAAGAAATTTTTATTTTTAAGGTTTTTTTGTATTTTCCATCTGAAGAAGTAGCAAAATTTGTGAAAAATCTCAAAAGGACTTTGATAAAACAATAAACCGCATCTGAAGAAAAGACATTCTCAAAATCAACAATTTACTAGAAGGATTCTTCAAAATAACATTTCTA
>CADBPS010000051.1 GCA_902796575.1 uncultured Methanobrevibacter sp.
CGGATACGAAATTTCATAATCTGCAGGATTGGGATTTGAGAAAATATCCTATCTTAGGTATATATAATTTGGACGGGATAATAATTAATAAGGGTTGTGTTAAAAATGGGAATTTTAGATGCTTTAAAAGCATATCTGACAGACTGGAAAAATCTTCTCGCACATGGTATTGTGGGAGTAATTCTTCTTTATTGTTTGCTTTTTGCACCAATAGCTTGGTATTGGAGGGTTATTTTATTAATAATTGTAATTGCTTTTAACATAATCAGAATGAAATATTTCAAATGATGAGTATTTTTTAATAGGATTTACCAGTTTTGAAAAAAATTTAAAAATATTATAAATGTGATTTGATATAATATAATATTAATCTTATGAAAGTTGGAAGTATACTTTAAATTTCTTCATTTTTTGCTTTATTAGCGGATTTCTTCGCATAATGTTTGAAAGTGAAGCCAACTATTTTTTAAAATAAGTATGTGATAATATGGATAAAGAAACTAAAGAACGTTTGGGTGAAATTAGACAGGCTTTAAAAAAATATGGCTTTGATAAAATTTTAGGTCAAACAGTAAAAAGCAAAATACATTCAAAAGATGATGTCGATGATGTCAGCGATATTCTACTGGACGATGAAGTTCCGGTAAAATTAAGACTGATGCTTCAGGATTTAGGAACTACTTTTATCAAACTGGGTCAGCTGTTAAGTACAAGACCTGATATTGTTGGAGATAAAGTGGCTGATGAACTGGCCAACTTGCAGGATGATAATCCTGCAATAACATACGATCAGGTCAAGGAGATAGTTGAAAGGGAACTTCAGGGCAATATTGATGAGTTATTTGAGGATTTCACTCACGAACATTTAGCAACAGCATCTATTGGTCAGGTTCACGAAGCCAAATTGATAACTGGTGAAAGAGTCGCAGTTAAAGTGCAGAAAGAAGGTATCACTGACAAAATCGATTTGGATATCAGAATAATGAAGTATGTTGCAAACCGTGCCGATAAGCTGAACTCTGATCTTAAAAAATTAAACCTGCCCGGAATCATGGAGGAATTTGACCGTTCAATCCACAAGGAAATTGATTACAATAATGAATTTATGAATATGCAGCGTATTGAATTGAATTTCGAAGACAATCCTGATATTCACATTCCTGCCACTTATTCCAAATACTGTTCCTCGAAAGTTTTAACAATGGAATTTATTGAAGGTGCAAAATTAAATGATGTATATGAAAGTGACGGTGAAGAGTTTGACAAGAAACTTTTAGCAAAAAATGTCCTAGATTCTTATCTTCAGCAGCTGTTCATTGATGGATTTTTCCATGGAGACCCTCATCCTGGAAACATAATGATTTTAGAGAATAATATTGTATGTTATCTTGATTTAGGTATGATGGGTGTCTTTGATGAGGAATTTAAAAAGAATCTTTCGGAACTGATGATATTATTCGTGGATCAGGATATTGACGGATTGATAAATCAGCTGATGTATATGGATATCCTGGATTATGATGTAGATACAAGAACCCTAAAAAGAGACCTGAATGACCTGTTCGGAAGATATTTCGGTGTTGAACTCAATCGTTTCAACGGAGTTTTGGAGGAACTGCTCGCTCTCATGCAGGAATATGGTGTTATTCTTCCAAATGAATTTGTCACGATGGCCAGAGGTCTCTCAATGGTTGAAGCAATCGCTCAAAACCTTGATCCTGAAATTGATGTTTTCGCATCCATCAAACCGGTTGCCAAACAGATTGCTAAACAAAGGGTTAGTCCAAGAAAGTATTTAAAAGGCAAAAAGAGTAATCTGATTCTATATGAGCATATGCTTCAGGCTTTACCGAAACTTCTTACAAGAACGATTCATAAAATAGAAAATGAGGAATTGCAATTTAAATTTGAGGTTGACATAACAGATAAAGTTTCAATAATTGCACTGGTATCGGCACTTATCATTGGTTCTTCTGTTGTTTCATTCGGACCTAGGGTATTTGATATGCCTGTTATTTCTTTAATCGGCTATATAATAGCTATTATTTTAAGTATTATTGGTATTAGAAAATTTGTCTTAAAATAAACTCGATGTATGGGGAATTAATTTCCCTGTAACTACATTTTTTTTAGTTAATTTACTTTCTATAAATTTTTTCTGATAATTCTCTCATTTATCTTATGGGAAGGAATATCTGTGTTTCTTTTCACCATAACATTAATTTGACTTTTAATTCAGTTTTTATAGGGTAACGATTTAATTTCAAATGACATAATCTATTAACTCTGCTGATTTTACTTGATATATGAGGATATTGGGGTATCATAATTTTTATTACCTCAAATATGATTTAAATCTTAAGATCGGTTTTAGTAAAGTAAATATGTGAAATTATAAACCCTGTTACAAATGTAACTAAAATAACACAGTAAGATGTCATGGGACTTGTACTGTACTTTGCAATTTCTCCTGATGCAATAAGATATGGACTTATCCACGGCACAAATGATGCCCAATTTTGTCCATATACCATTAAATTTACCAGTGTTAAAGTAGCACCGCCAATCATCGCCGGAACCATGTTCGTGATGAACAGTGAAACAAATACAAATGGAGAAAATGTTAGGAACAACAGGATATTTGAATATAAAAGTTCTCCAAATCTGCTTATGAACAGATTAATGCTAAAACCGTCAAGACCTGCAATAACTCCGAATATTACAGTTGATATGCTTGTAACTACAGTCAATATCAAAATCCATATTAAAAACATAATATATTTATTTATCAGAAATTTGCTTCTTGATATGGGAATGGTCAGCATTGTCTTTAATGTATGTTCATTGTATTCCCTTCCAAAAAGGTAAGATATTATTATGGCAAAAAGAAGCACTCCAAATACTGCTGACATATACATGTTTACATTTGCAAACAATTTATCAAAGCTTTGGGCTTCATCAAATGACAGAACTGCTATAAACATTAATAAGGGAGGAAGAATTGCTCCGATTAAACTTAACAAAAATATTTTTGATCTTTTGAGTTTCAAAAATTCCATTTCTATAAAAGTTAACATTAAAACACCTCCTAAATTTAATTATAAGATATCCATCTTGTAAAAAAGTCCTCTAAATTTTCTTCACACAGGTTTACCTTTTTTACTTTAATTCCAAATTTGACAAATAATTCATTGAATTTGTCTCTTAATTCCAAATGGGAGTATAAAAAAATGTTCCCATCATTAGCGCTAAAATCGCGATTTTCATTAAGTCCCGTTTCTTCAAGCAGTTTAATAGCCAGATTTGTATCGGAAACCTCAAATTCTACATATTTATCTAATCTGTTGTACAGCTCTTCTTTTGACATTTCTTCGATTAAGATCCCATTGTCCATAAATCCAATTGTGTCTGCAATGTTTTCTATTTCGCTTAGGATATGGCTCGAAATCAGAATTGTTATTCCATATTCATGTGATAATCTTTTGAGCAATGTTCTAATTTCTTTAATTCCAAAAGGATCAAGGCCATTAATGGGCTCATCCAAAATCAATAATTGGGGACTGTGCATGACAGCCGCCGCTATTCCCAGACGCTGTTTCATACCTAAAGAAAAATCCTTAAATTTCTTTGATTTGTCATTTTCCAAATTGACCATTTCAAGAACCAGAGTTATATCATGAGGATTATAATTTCCCCTTAATTTTGAAATAATTTTTAGATTTTCGTATGCTGTTAAATTTTCGTAAAAACCGGGAATTTCTATGATTGACCCGGTTTTTGAATAAATCTCTTTTGAATAATTTTTTGTGTCTTTTCCAAAAAGAAATATCTCTCCGCTGGTCGGATATGTTAAGTTTAGAAGCATACGCATGGTTGTAGTCTTTCCGGCACCGTTCTTTCCCAGAAGGCCATAAATTTTACCTTTTTCAACATGCATATTAATGGAGTTTACTACCGGATTTTTTGAATATTTTTTTGTTAGGTTTGTTGTTTTAATGATGTAATCGGCCATGATGATTCCCCGTAATTTTTTTTTATCGCTAAAAAAGTATGATTAAATGTAAAATAATTTTATTTTAATGGATTTTATAATAATAATCCAAAAACTCTATTGAAGAATATCCTACAGATAGAGCTACTTTTATGAATCCTTAAAATGGTTCTGCATATATTAAAAGATTTAAAAGAAATTAAAAGGACCATTTATTAAAAATTGTAAATAATGGCTCGAAGCTTAAAATCGTTTTAAATTTGCTGAAGTTAATCCATCTACAGTACCATCGGTTGGACTTACCATTCAGTCACTTACATTTGTGTGGCGTATAATAATCCAATTGATCTTGCATTGAATATGCTTAAATATGGTCCTACAATGAACATAGTCACTGCCGAGTTAATCAATGCTCCTAAGATGAATATGCCTCCGGCATTAGCACCTAGAAATGCGCTTGTAACCCCAAACATTGTAAATATTATTCCAATTATTGCACTAACAACAAATGCAATGACTACGGTAATAATTATTAATCCCACATATGTTAAAATGCATTCAAACCATCCTATTTCATCAATTACCTCTTTCAATTCGCTCAAAGCAAATGCTTTTCCTAAAGCCCCCTCGTGTTTGGCCATATGGCAGATTCCCATTTGGCTTGCTAAGCATACTAATACTGTTGCAATCAATGTTATCAAGCATCCTATAATTGTCAAAGCAATCGATAGTGTTCCATTTACATTTCCTGCACAGATTATAAATAATAAAAATATGATCACCGGTACAATGAAATAAATGAGCTGGATAATGAATACCTTTAATCCGTCGACGAACATGTTTACCAAATCTTTGTAGTCTGGAAGAGGATCTTTTCCATTTATCACTCCATGAACTGCTTGATTGACAACCCTGTAATTGTATCCTATAATTAGAAATATTGGTATCAATAAAAAACTGAATAATGTCATTAATCCTAATTTTATTAAAGTTTTCCACTCTTTTGCCGCATATTCCAATGAATCTTTGTATATGTCCAATATCATTTTTATCACCTAATAATAGTCATCATCGAAAATAAATATATCTTCTATGACAAAATATTCCTCCCGTTTTTCTTTGAATATCATTTTGTTAAAAACCTGAGTTATATCTCTGGCCAGAAATAAAGATGGATTATACTTACCATTTTCAAGAGAATTGATGGTCTGTCGGGTAACTCCAACTTTTTCCCCAAGTTCTTTTTGACTCATTTTGAGTTCCTGTCTTAAGTATTTAATCATGGTTCTCATAGTTATCCACAATTTAATTCATTTTTGCAAAAATTATTTAATTAATGAAGTAATTATGTTAAAAATTAATTACTTATGTTAATGTTATATGACACACTATATAAAGATTACTATTTTAATTTAAATAATTATTATTAATTTATTTAATCAAAAAAAGATAATTAATATTTATTTATTAATATACAAAATTAATTTTATTATATTATTTATTATAAATTATATTTCGCATTGAATTTAGATTTAAATGTATTTTATTTAATTAATTTTTTAAAAATTAAAAGACAATATTTATATAATGGATCATCTATCTTTTACAAATGTCATCTTTCTATAACACATTTTTAAAAAATTTCTTCAAAAAATTTTAAACATGTTTTCCAATAGTTAATGTAAGGGATTACAAATAGAATGGATAATTAGTATTTGCTACTATTTAAATACGTTAAAATCCTGTAAAATTATGAAACCATTATTTATGAATAGCTAAGACAATATAATTCATCCAGGATGTTTAATATTCCTCCGGGCTATTGGAATAAAACCGGTGTATACTAACATAATTCCAGTTTCAAGGAAATATTCTAAAAACTAGATAATTTTAATTTAACTCCTAAATAGGGTTTATATATTATAAAACTAATATTGGCTCTATGAAATTTAAAAGTATAATTGTAATATCAAATATATTGGAAAATAAAATTTTTGAAAAATATTTATTGTCTTTTGAGGAATTTTTACCGGAGCATCTGAATTTTTAGATTGGGGGGGGTAACTTTCATATTTGTCAGTGAAATTATTCTGGTAATTATTTACTGCTTCTAAATTTACCATTATCTCTTTTATTTGCTCAATTTTTAGTTTTTCCGGGAATTTTCATATATGTGTCTGTAAAACAGGATTAAAATGCCATAAAAATCGAACACTCATCACCTGATTTTTTAATATAATTATCAAGCATGCTGAAAGTTGGACTCAGTTTCTGGAATGCTATGGGGTTATGTCCAATTGTGGCCAGGATCCATTTTAAAAAATATTTCAGATTTTTACAATGAGTAAAATGGTTAGTTTAGTTTAAAAATATTCATGGGGGTTGTATGATGGAATAAATTAATTTTTAAATTAGTTTCATATGATTCAATAATAATTTGCATTTTTTAGTTGAACAAGCATTATACATTTAATTTTATTTGATTGTATTGTGTTAAAATTCGCTACCTTTTTTATATTATGTTTATACGATATTCAGTGTTCATAATATAGTTCACGACACTGAAAATTATAAATATTGTGAATCACAATAAATAATATCATGGCAAAACAAAAACTAATTAAAAAGTACGATGGAATTATTTCAGAAGTTCAAACTGAAATAAAAAAGTTAGAAAATGATACAAG
>CADBPS010000052.1 GCA_902796575.1 uncultured Methanobrevibacter sp.
GCACATCTCAGGATACACAGGAAGCATTCGCAGCAACAAAAGAATATTTCATAAACAGCCTGCAATGGACCAAAGAAGATTTAGAAACAGCAAATGAAAAAATAAGAAAACAAGAAAAAGAAAAGGAAGAACTGAAAAAAGAAATTGATAGGTTAAAAGATAAATTAAATGGAAAATAGAATACTATTTTCCATACACCATTTTATTTAAAATTTACATCCAAACAGTAAAGTTAAAAAATAACTCAAATAAAACCAAATTATCAAAAATCCATTAAAAAATGATTATAACAACACCCTATCAGCAAATCCACTTAATAATAATTATCATCTAAAAAATCGATACCATTAGAAGTAAGCAAAAATTTTAATCGACACCACAAAAAATATGATTTGAGATTAAATTAATGAAAGATTTTCCAAAAAAGAAAACAATTTTATCAGTAAATCTCCCCAATAAGCAAAATGCATATATATGAATAATATAAATTTATATGAATTTCATGATATGATTAATTAAAATAAACATGATAACTATTATTATAATATAAATAAGAAGTATATTAAGTTTAATAATACGTAAATGCAAAATCCTAATATGTTAATTGTGCACCAAAAATCAAATATTTTAGTAAAATTACAACACAAAAAACAAAATAAAGAGGGTATAAAACATCCCCCGATTTTTATATGCAACTTTATTTGCTAAACAAATCTTTGGCTAAAACAAACACATTATGAACTGCAATACAAACAATACAGATGACAGATTACACAGATGAGTTAATATCAACTAGACCATACTGTTGCTGTGATGATGAGAAAAAAGAATTAATATTCTCATAAAAACCGCATTAATCAATCAGTTATCATACAATATCCCCAATATTAAACAATGATATCTGATATTATGCAGTAATATGATTAATATACATTATCAGTAAAACTAGATTTCTAGATTTTCAAGCTGTTCTTCTGAAGCTTTTTTAGCAGCTTCAACATAGGCATCACAAACATCCCTAGTTAGACCATCCATTACTATTTTTCCATGATCCAACCAAATCACACGATTACACATTGAACGTATGGTACCTACAGAATGAGAAACCAATAGAACTGTTGTTCCAGTGTTCATCATTGATTTCAATTTATCTCCACTCTTTTTCTGGAATCTTACATCACCAACAGAAAGGATTTCATCTAAAATCAGTATTTCAGGTTCAACTAGAGTAGCTACAGCAAAACCTAATTTGGCAATCATACCTGAAGAATAATTTTTGATTGGAAGTTCCATAAATTCATCCAGTTCAGAAAATTCAACGATTTCATCATATTTGCTTTCAAGGAATTCTTTTGAGTAGCCTAAAATAGCTCCATTTAAGAACACATTTTCTCTTCCACTATAATTGTGATCAAAACCGGCACCCAATTCCAGCAATGGTGCTACTTTACCGTTAATATGGATTGATCCGGTATTAGGCCTTAAAACACCAGATAAAATTTTTAAAAGAGTACTTTTTCCGGCACCGTTAAAACCAATGATTCCAACACGTTCACCTTTATTTACTGTAAATGACACATTACTTAAAGCTTGGAACTTAGTTTTAGGTTTTAATTCACGTTTAAGCCATTTAATAACATATTCTTTTAGATTATCGACTTTTTCCTGTGCTTTGTTAAATTCACGACTGACATTGCTGACTTCAATTACAACTTCTTTATTTAAAGTCTGATAATCCTTATCTTTATCAAGTTGACTTTTCCATTTTAAAAGGGATTCCTCATAGATATTAGGTTTATGTTCATATCCTTCAGGATGGACATTTACATAAAAATGAGCTCCAGGTCCTGAAAATTTATTGTAAGCGGATAGTTCCTTTAAACCTTCACCCGTACATTTTAATTCCAGCCTTAAACGGCTCATTCCTCTACCTTTAACACCAGTATGCCATGTAAGCGTATCCAAATCAAGAATATCTTCATCATATATAATTTCACGGTCTTCAACCATTTTGTCAAAATCGAATCTATCCTCTTCATAATCAATATCGGTAACATCAATTTTTCCTTTTTTATCGGATGCAAAGAAATGATTAACAACTTCCAAGCCTTCGGGGATATTTATTATAACATCCTGTTTTTCCTTGTTAATACCATTAAAATTGTTGAAAAGAATTGTATATATGAAAGTTTCTCCGACACTTTTTTGTAACGGTTTTTTCTTAACCGGAAATCCTTCACCATTAAGACTTCCAATAACGAATCTTTGTTCCTCATAATTGATTGATAATCTGATAAAATCGAAGAATAATTCACCTGAAAACTCACTTTGATTTTTATCAAAAATAACTTCAACACCAAAATCCGGATTATT
This sequence comes from uncultured Methanobrevibacter sp., assembly GCA_902796575.1. Classification (GTDB taxonomy): domain Archaea; phylum Methanobacteriota; class Methanobacteria; order Methanobacteriales; family Methanobacteriaceae; genus Methanocatella. The sequence goes on from CADBPS010000052.1 coordinate 2,374, forward strand.
AATTTCATCAGGAGAAATTCTGCTCCCATCGAATAGAACTGACCTTTCAATAGGTGAAATAGATGGGGAGTAAAGAGGCTTAGACTCACAATCCTTTCTGATATTAACTAACCTGACTTTAGGAGGATTTAATTCTATAGTATTTTGAAAAGAATCTTTATGATAATCTAATCTAACATCAATTGCATGGATTTTACAGTCCCCCGGGATATTGAAATCAAAGTCACTTACAACGAAAGAATTAGGCTTTTGACCAGAAGATAATTGGCAAACAGCAAGAGATTCCCAATTATCAATTATAACATTATCTAAATCTTTCCATTCTCCGGAATCTTTTGAAGAAACCTGATTAGTTACCTTTGGGTATCTCGTTTGTGTCGACATTTAATTTCACCTAGATATTAATTACAAATTCGTCCTGATATTTGTAGAATAAAAATATTCCAATTATAAGGGCAACAATTGATGATATTATTAAAAATATTAAGAATTTAGTTTGAGGAAATGATCCGTATAGAACAATATCCCTAAAGCATGAAACAGCAGAATATAGAGGATTTATTTTAAATAAAAATAGAAATTCCTCAGGAATGATTTCTATAGGATAAAACAAAGGAGTCATAAATGAAAGTAACATTATCAATACTCCGTAAAGATATTTGATATCCGTGAAGAAAGTAGTGGCTGTTGCAAGAATTAAACCTACACCCATCGTTAATATGAGCAGGAAAAATAATGGAATTGGCGAATATATCAAAGAAGGGAAAAACGGAGCTCCCGTGGCCAACATCACAGCAACCAATACGACCAGAGAAATCAAAAAGTTAATAAATTCAGAACATACAATACCTACTGCAAACATATATTTCGGGACGTAAATCTTTTTAATGATTTCTGAATTCCCCTTAATCGAATCCATAGCACCGAGAGTAGCATTTGCAAATAAATCAAAAACCAATTTACCGCTTAACAGATAAACTGGAAAATTTTCAATAGTTCGACCAAAAAATGTAGAAAACACAATTGTCAATACAATCATAGATAATAGGGGATTTAAAAAACTCCAAAACAAACCTAAAGTTGAGTCCTTATACTTCCCACTAATGTCTCTCTTGATAAGTTCAGTTAATAAAAAACTGTAATTTCTAAAAGTACTAAAATGCGTATTAAAATCAAACATAATTAAATCAACCGTTGATTAATAACTACTAAATTAATAAAACCTACATATAATATTTCAAAAGAATTATATAAAAATGTTACCTTTTAATGAGCTAGTTCAAAAGTATTGTTCGAATTTAAAATATCAAAATCAAAAGCCCAAAAGTAATACTTTTAACCTTATTTCATTATTTAGCAGATTTACATTAAATTTTTGATAATTCTTTAGCGAATACCAGATTATTAATTGGAACGCAAGAAAACATCAAATGTAAAACATGGAAAACAATGAAAATTTAAACAGAAAAATGAATATTTAACAAAAAAATCAACGATTTTTAAGGTTTCTTAAAGGCTTAGTCAGTTTCCAGCTGTTGGAATTTTCCATCTGACTAATCAATTTGTTTTGAGCCTCAATATGCTTTTCAAGTTCATTAATTTTGTCCTCCAGGCTGAAAACATATTTATTTGTATTGTTCAGATAATTGTTCAATTTTGATAAAAACAGTGTAGAAAATTTATTGTAGTCAAATGTATTGAAAACAGGACTTTCATGACCGGTAAAATCTTTAACCTTAGATATTAGATTTTTTCTATATTTTACATAATCCTTTCTGTTTTCAGGAGGATTATTAACATCAAATACATTATAGTTGGATTTGTACTCCTCCAATGTTAAAAAATCAAACCAATTGTTAAAGCCTGAAAATCTAATTCCACCATTGATAATATCATCAGTAATGACTAGAACTGGAGTTTCAAGTGCCAAACAGGGCAGAGCAACATGGAGCCTTTTAGTAATAACACAACTTGCCCTTTGATATAAATTCAACAAGCATTCACCATAAAAAAATTTCTCGGAGCTCGTATAAATTCTGTCTTCGAGGAAATGATACTTTTTAGTTAACTTTCTTTTATTTAAATCAGTGGGGAGAGTTTGTGAAACAACATAAATCTTTTTATCAGTTTTACTTTTCACATAGGAAACAACATCATCTGAAACATCGACCAATACAATATAATCTTCTTTTTGTACATTTTCATCCCCTTTCAGAGTTAATGTCAAACATCCCGAAAAGTAAGAGTCAATATCATTTGACTGTAAAAATTCCTGTGTTAAAGGATCTCTTGCACCTACAGGACCATATTTTAATAAAAATTCCCTGCTTTCATCAGATAAAAATGCTTCGGCTGTTTTCGGATTATTTGTGTTTAAATGCATTGCAATTAATAGTGGATTAATATTCTCATCTCGAGGAGGCCATGACTTTTTATCATGAAGATACCATGCATTCATTACCAGTTTAAATTCCTCTTCACCCTGAAATGATGATAGATTATTAAAATCAACATAATAATCAACTTTAGGCAGGAATCTGCGAGTCGCTATACTTTGAATTTCATTACCAACATTTTCTAAATAATTATAACATATTAATCCGTATTTCACACAAAACACCTACTCTTTAAACCATACATAAGTAGCACAATGGGTGTCTTCCCCTGTTTTTCTTCCAAGATAGGTCATATGGGCTGGGACTGTATCAATCTGAAGTAATTCTAAAAAAGGAAATTCTCTTTGCATATATTCTTCATTAATTTCATCCTGAATATGCACTTCATACGGATTTCCCTGCCATTCATTATGATTCTCATACATATAAGGAACCTGAATAAATAATTTCGACGCCTTACCATTAATAAACCTGTTCAAAAGAGTTTTACTGTCTTTTAATGACATATGTTCCAGAACATCACCCATAATAATTAAATCATAATGTTCAAATTCAAAATCTATTACATTTTCAATGAAAATATTATCATAAATAAAATTCAAACCCATCTCTTCGATGTTTTCACCCCAAACATCAACACCGTCAATGTGTTCATAGTAAAAAGCTTTCAGTATTTTTCCATACACTCCGCCGCCAAATCCGACATCAAGTATTTTCTCATCACGTGCGACATTATTCAAAACCCAGTCAAGAAATATTGTTTTTCCAACATCACCAGAAGATCCTCTGATTTTATGTTTGAACATGTTTTTATCAGCCTGATGCTTTCTTAAAAAATCATTTTCTTCTTTTAGACTGTCATTTTCCTTAACAAGTAGTTCATAATTTTTTTTATAAAAATTAAACTGATTGCTTTGAGATAATAATTTATTTTTAAAACCCATAAAATCACTATTTAATATTTTTCCAAGTATTAGTCACAGTATTCATTGTTTTATCAACACTGGACATTTCCTGAACATCCTTTTGAGCTTTTTGTCTGATTTTTAACAAATCTTCAGGAGGTAAAGACATTATTTCATTAATTTTGTCTTTAAAAACTTCTTTATTATTAGCTTCAACTATGAAGCCGTTAACACCATCATCAATAATTTCTGGAATAGATGAAACATTAGTCGTCAAAACAGGAGTTCCATAAGCCATTGATTCAAAAATTATTGTTGGAATACCGTCCATGTCCCCGTCGCTGGCTCTTTTACATGGTGAAACCAGCAAATCGGCTTCTCTTAAAACTTTCTTAACTTCGCCGGCACCTTTCAGCTCATCATTTACAGAAATATTCGACAAATTCAATTCATTAATCCTGTTTCTTAACTCTTCTTTCAGCTCGCCAAAACCATATAATGCGAATATATAATTTTCATCCTCAAGCAATTTGGCAACATCAATCAAATCATCCAATCCCTTTTTTTCAGTGTAACGTGAAATGGAAACGATTTTTTTAGGATTATTATTGTTTATTAAAATATCTTCAATATCATAATTGCTGGCCTGTTTGGTGATTATAATTTTGTCTTCGCTAACACCTCGTTCAATCAAATAATTTTTATGAAAATTTCCCAGTGTGAAAATCCCTTTACACATTTCAGAACTTGAAACTTCACCTACCCTATTCATCTCATCAATATTATATCTGAATATATCCGCAGCATGTGCAAAGATAGTATATGGAATATTCAGCTTCCCGCATATGGGATAATCAAACAGGGTACCAACGGGAAAAACAAAGTGAGTATGAACCAGCTGAATATCATTTTCAATTAAAATTCTTTCTAAATTATTCACCAAATCTTCATGACATGATGAACCTTCGTCAAAACGAATATTTTCAACTTCAAAATCCAAAATAGCTGGAACATCAGGAGTTGAAAAAGAAATGACTTTTATATTATAACCATGCTCCACTAACCATTTGATTTCATTAATAACAAAAGTTTGAGAAAGAGATGGGAAGTTAGCTAAAACATAAGCAATATTAATATTTTTTAAATCATTGTAGTTCGTGGATTTTTTAAATAAATTTTTGACAAATTCAAACATAATATCCCATCGGCTAAAAAATCAATAATCATCATCAGGATTAAGCTGATTAGTATTTTTACTGAAAAACATAAATGTAAAATTAAGATTCAAAAAATATCTTTTGCTGAAGATTATATGACAAATCCAAGCAGTTATAAAGTTTTATCATTTGAATCTTTCAAATAACACATTCCTATGAAGTACTATATTAAGCATAATATATAAATGGTATTATTTTACCTAAATCATCGAATTCATTCAAAAAATGATAAAAAATCGCCAACACCAGATAATAAATATTTTAACAATAATAGCTGGAAAAATACATTTTTAAACTATGGGATAATAGTGCAGTAAGCAAATAGCTGATTTTCAAAATTTAAATAGAATGTTGAATAAATAGATATAGTAAAACGGACTTGTGTTCCAAAAATAGATTAACAGATAAATTAGCTGAGAAAAGTTAGAAATGATAAAATGGACTCCAATTATAGAAATGAATGCTTATTGAGAAAATATGAATCATATGAACTGGAAGATAAGATAGAATCTTTAAAGAGTAAAAATGAAGTTTTAAAATCTGAGAATCTGAAAATGAAAAAGACTTTAAAACATTTTAAATCAAGCAAAGCATTTAAGATTTGGAACAGATACAGTAAGGTTTCAAAAGATTGTGATAATACTGACGACATCAAATATATTGATGAGATTAAAGTTGCATTAATATCTGATCAGTTCACCCATGATTCATTTAAATATGAATTTGAAATTGTCGAGATAAGTCCCGATAACTGGTTAAGTCAGTTTGAAAATAATGAACCTGATTTGTTTTTCTGCGAATCAACATGGCACGGATACTGTAATGGAGAAAATGGTGTCTGGTCAGGTAAAATCCAAAGAATAGCTGGTGAAGAGGAAAACAGACAAATTTTATTTGAGATTTTAGATTACTGCAGAGCAAATAATATTCCAACGATATTCTGGAATAAAGAAGATCCGGTTTACTACAGTTCTGATGGTGAATTTTTCACAGATACTGCAAGCAGATTTGATTATTTATTCACATCTGCTGAAGAAGTTGTTGATAATTATAAAAAGGAATATAATCACAAAAATGTCCATACATTAATGTTTGCAGGTCAGCCTAAGTTGTTTAATCCCATGAACATATCTGATGATGAAATTTCAGAGGTTGTTTTTGCAGGTTCCTACTATAAACATCATGAGGAACGTGTTAAAAATATGGATTTGATTTTTGACAAGGTTCTCATGCAGGATGCTGGTCTTAAAATTTATGACAGAACTTATTATGACAATATTCCACATATAGGATATCCCGAAAAATATAAAAAGTATACAGTGCCCCCTATTGATTACAAGGACACATCCAATATTTATAAACGTTTGAAATGGGCTATAAATATTAATACAATTACCGAATCTGAGACTATGTTTGCAAGAAGAGTTTTTGAGCTTGCCCTTTCCAATACAAATATTATCAGCAACTATTCGAAAGGCATGAAAAATATTTTTAAAGATGGTGTGTTCATTTTGGAGGAAGATAATTTCCCAACATTAAATGAAGATTACGAAGATAAACGATTGAACAATTTATATACTGTTTTAGAAAATCACACTTACTATGAACGCTGGAAATATATTTTAGACACTATTGATTTCCCCTATAAGGAAAAAAGAAAGGATGTTAGCGTTATCTTTGAAGCAGATAAGGAAGACCTTGGAAAAATCAAAGCTAAATTTGATAAACTTGAATATAACGATAAAAAATTGGTATTGATTTCAAACAGCAAATTAAATGAGGATATTGAAATTTATCAGAATATAAATGAAGCCGTTGATAACTTAAAAAGTAAATATTACATTGTTGCAGACACTGCACTTGATGATGACTTTATTAAAAATGCAATTCTGCATTACAAATATCTGAATAAAAATTACGGCATTAAAAAAGGTAAAAATAAGTTCAGACTGGACATAACAAATGATAATCTTAATGTCTTATTCAACAGGAAAATGAATAACGCGAACAATTCCTGCTTTGATATTTATATTATTTAATTAAAAATTGTTTTCAATAGCTTTAATTAAATTGTAGATTGTTTTATTGGTACTTACATCAACACCATATTTATCTGCCAGTTCTATGACTTTGCCGTTTAACGTATCAATTTCCGTTCTGATTTTTCTTTTAATGTCCTGATGGGTTGAGGAATAATGATTATATGTATCCATTACCAGTTTTGAATAAAAAATTTCTTTATAGTCATCACTGTTATTCCAGAATGTGGAATATGGAGAAGCATCTATTACATCAAAGATTTCTTCTATCAGTTTATCCATAATATTTTTGGAATATGGATTGTCCTTTAATTCACCATATGTAACATCAAGAATAGCTCCTAACGGATTTAATGTGCAGTTATAAAGCATTTTAGCCCATAAATATTTATCCAATTCATCTGTTAATTCACATTTAATACCTGATTTTGTTATTGCATCAGCTATTGGAATTAGGCAATTCGGATTTTCGTTTTGAAGTGATCCAAGCATAATAGGCTCTGTGTAAACTGTGACTTCACTGATATTTCTTTGAGGGCGTGTAAATCCGGTAATTACTCTTGCACAGAATACTTCATTTTTATCAAAAAATTTCAGGTAAAACTCATCATTTCCAAATCCGTTCTGACAAATCAGAATCTTAAAATCATTTTTTAGAATTCTTTTGTTTTCAGACAGCTCTTTACTGACCGTTTTATTAACAACCGTTTTGGTACAGATTAAAACAAAATCAACCGAATCATCAGGAATCTGTGAGTATTGTGCATATACCTCAAATTCATTGCAGTCGAATGAATAATTTTCAAACAAACCTGTTCTTTTAATACCTTCCTGTTTCATTTTATTTGCGGTTTCACAGCTTGCAAGAAAGGAAACATTAATATTTTGGGATAGAAGTGATGTTCCCAATCCAATTCCAACAGAACCGGAACCTATTATTAAGACATTCATACAGTTAATTATGTTCATATCACAATATATATGTACTTAAACTAGAACCTCACCTCAACTTTATCAATATTAACATCATTGGATACGGGGTATTCATGATATGTGGATGAATCTTCACCGTCATCCCATTCACTCCATTTCCATTGTCCATCCATATAGAAATGTCCTCTTGAAGAGTAAGAACTCTTGTCAACAAGCTGGCCGTTTTTATAAACCCAAACTCCAAGTCCTCCAACTGTTGCACCTTTCCATGTCATAGCTTCAACTTTGTACTCACCGACAGTTTTGCTGACACGGACATTATCCTTAGGTTCTAACGTTACTGTTCGCTTGGATGACTGTGTTTGCAAAGTATTGGACGAGAGGGATTCGACAGTTGTTTCCTTAAATTCTATATTTTGAGAATTTGTACTTTCTTCATAACTCGCATTGCCCGAGTAATGAGCGATTATATTGTATTTTCCATACGCCAGTTCATCCATTCCTAAAAATCCTTCCCCTTTTTCGTTAGTTGTTACTGTTTCTTGTTTTTCACCTTTTGCATCCTTAATAGTAATATCGATTTTTTGATTTGACAATGGAGTGTTGTTAGCATCTGTTAATGAAATTGAAAGGGAATCTCCCTGATATAAAACATTGCTGGACATTGTTATTTTCGTATCTGTTTTGGCAGTGAATGGATTAAATAACACGATTCAGGTTACCAAAAGTATTATGATTACCGAAAGCAGTATTATAATTATTTTGTTGTTATCCATGCTCATCACCACAAGGCCAGATTGCCGATAACCTTTCCTTTATTTTCAATAGCTACTGTATCTTCGAGGCGGACTCCAAACTCATTTTCAATGTATATTCCAGGTTCCACTGTTATAACCATTCCCTTTTCGATAATAGTATCATCCCTATATGAAAATCCAGGAGTTTCATGAATATCCAACCCAAGACTATGTCCCGTTGAGTGAATGAAATTATCTCCATAACCATATTCTGCTATAATATCTCTTGCTGTTTTATCAATCTGTGAACATTGAATTCCGGGTTTGATTTTTTCAATAGCTTTATCATGAGCTTGTTTAACAATATCCAATATTTCATGTTCTTTTTCTGTGTAAACGATTGTTCTTGTGTTGTCTGAACAGTATCCATTATATACACATCCCCAGTCTATCAGTATTGGCGTTTCCAAAGGTTTTGGCTGGGGTGTTGCATGAGGCAGTGATGTATTGGAGCCGCTTACAAGTATTGTGTCAAAGGATTCTTTTGATGCCCCATTTTCAATCATTAATTTAACCAGTTCAAAAGCCAGTATATTTTCATTTTCACTGCGATTTGTTATATCCAATTGTTTAAAGGATTTTTGTGCTATGTTTGTTGCTTTTGTAATGTTTTTAATCTCATCTGAGGTTTTTATCATTCTCTGCTTGTTAATGTATGTTTTTGATTCAATTTCAAAATCATTTTTAAGTTTTTCATATGTAGCATAAGTCAGAGATGGCTCTATAGTCAGATTTTTAATATTTTCATTTTTCAAATCATTAATAATCGTTTTAAAATCTTCATATTCTCTGACAGTTATCCGAGAATTATTTTTTGCAATTTCCATGTCCATTTTTGATGCATATACTATTGGATTTTCTTTGATTATGCAAAATGCAAAACTGGTTGGCCTGTAAGATGAAATATATTCAATATTACTAAAATCAGTTAGTAAATATCCCTGACAATCGTCCTTTTCCATTTCCTTTAAAATATTTTCAATTTGCATATATTATTTCTATGAAAAAACTTTTATATATAGAATTACATATTATTTAAATTATGTTTAAGGTTACTGCTAGTGAAATAAGAGATTTAATTATTGCATTTATTTTCATTTCTCTAAGTTTTGCAATTTTATATTCTGGTCGTGACACTTCCAGATTATTGTCCATACTTCCAATTGTGATGGTTGGATTAGGGTTAGGATTCGTTTTACATGAACTTGGACATAAATTCGCTTCAATGCATTTTGGTTATTGGGCGGAGTTTAAATTATGGCCCACAGGTCTGATTTTTGCATTGGTTTCATCATTTTTCGGTTTTGTATTTGCAGCCCCAGGTGCCGTGTATACCTATGCTGATTATGGGCTTGATGACAGGACTAATGGAATTATTTCCATTGCAGGGCCTGTTGTCAATATTATTCTGGCACTTATATTTTTAATAATCGGCCGTTCAGTTTACATGGATATGATGGTTAATCCATTTCTGCAGCTTGTGTTTGTAATATGTTCGTTAGGATTTTCGACCAACAGCTATCTGGCTGTTTTCAACATGATACCTGTATGGAATTTAGACGGATCCAAAGTGCTTAGATGGAATATTGGTATCTGGATTATTACAATTGCAATTGCCGGAATTATGACTTACTGTTCTATGACTATGGGCTTTGAAAATATTGTACTAAGATTATAAAATGATAATTATGGCATCTGAAGAGATTAAATATTTTAACGGTACGCACAGGATTATTCCTCCCAGTGAAACTATTGAAAATAATGTTGACAAGCTTAAAATAGCTGGAATCACTCGGATTAGTGACATCACCCATCTGGATAGGATAGGATTGCCTGTCTTTACAGCAGTTAGACCTACATCAAAAGAAGGCTCGATTAGCATATATGGTGGTAAAGGCATTAATGAAGAGCATGCTAAAGCATCGGCGATGATGGAAGGTTTTGAAAGATATTCTGCTGAAAAACAGGACGAAATGCTGTTCATTGGAAGCTTAAATGATGTTTCAGACATGGGAAATTTTATTCATCCTGAATCATTGAATTTGCCAAATAATTTTAAAAAGGAAAATCTTGATTCAATGATTTTAGAATGGAACATTGGTCATGACCTTATTAGTGATGAAGACTATTATGTTCCTTCAAATGCAGTTTATCATCCATACATTACAGAGAATACTTCGGCTTCGCCATTATTTAAATCAAATACCAACGGTCTTGCTTCGGGAAACAGTCTCAATGAAGCAATATTGCATGGGATGTTTGAAGTTATTGAAAGAGATGCATGGAGTATTTTCGAATTAACTCATAAAAATTCATCTCAGATTGATTTAGACAGTATTGAAAGCGATTTAATAAAGGATATGCTTTTGAAATTCAGCAAAAACGAAGTTGATATTAAATTGATGAATCTTACTGCAGATATTAATGTTCCAACAATTGCTGCTTCTGCAGATGATACCCTACTGAAAGACGCCGGACTTTTAACATTAGGTATTGGAACTCATCTGAATCCTGAAATTGCAGTTATAAGGGCCTTAACTGAAGTGGCTCAAAGCAGAGCAACACAGATACATGGTGCCCGTGAAGATACTGTCAGAGCAGATTTTGCAAGAACTGCAGGTTATGAACGTATGAAACGTATCAATAAACATTATTTTGAAGATGATGAAAATAAAATAAGCTTCGAAGATATTGAAAATAACAGCACTACCTCAATTACTCGAGACATTAATGTTGTTTTGGAAGAACTTGAGAGAAATGAAATAGAGCGTGTTGTTTATTGTGATTTAACCCGACCGGAGCTTGATGTTAATGTTGTAAGAGTCGTAATACCAACAATGGAACTTTACTCAATTGACCAGAGCCGTGCAGGATACAGATTTTTAAGAGTTTGATTAAATGGTTAAGATTATTATATATGCTGGCTTGTCCATTTCCTTTGATGAAGCAAGAGAAATTCTGGATTCTACTGAAGACATTGAAGTTATTTATAAAAGACCTATTAAAAGAGGAGATTTGTCACAGGCTTTAAAGGAAAAACCCGATATCATAGGCATTGTTGATGGTGTTTTCCATCAGAATTCTTCTGTCGGCCACAAGGAAATATTAGAGGTTATTAATAATGGAATCACAGTTGTTGGATCATCAAGTATGGGTGCTTTAAGGGCCTGCGAGCTTGACACTCTAGGGATGATTGGTATTGGTTATGTTTACAAGCAGTATTCAACAGGCCAAATCATTTCTGATGATGATGTGGCAGTAATGTTGGATAAGGACACTTTAGAAGCATTGTCCGAACCTCTGGTTAATATGGATTACGTTTTCACAAATGCAGTGAATGAAAATATTATAAATAATGAAGAAAAAGACGAACTTATTAGAATAACAAAATCAACTTATTATCCTAAAAGAAGCTATTCAAAAACATTGAATGAATCCGATTTAGATGAAGAAACCAAAGATAAACTTATAAATTTTATCCGAACATCACCAGATATTAAAAAAGAAGATGCGAAAGAATTAATCAGATTTATAAAAAAATCTGTTTAATTTTGAATATATTTTAACTCAGAGTATAGTTAATTCACTAGATTTTAATTATCATGTCCATAGACCGGAATTCATCGAAGTTCATGAAAATAAAATATTACCAACTAGCATAGTAGAATCAAAGATGATATAGCAATTAAAATATTTATATGGATTAACCCACCTAAATGGTAATTGAAGATTGGGAGGTAAAAACCAGTATTGGTTCAGCCCATATGTCCTCGTCACCACAGGTGGCGACATTCATAAAAAAAAATACACAGCTTATTTCTGCATCTCCATATATTTTTTCAAAACAATATCTGGAGTTTCAATAACCCTATCATAAGTTGTATGGAATGGTGTTTTGCTTTCCAAATCCGCATTTGAATTTCTAAATCCTTTTAAAGATAGTTTTCTACCATCAATTCTGAATCCAACACCATCAGCTTCAACTTCAATAAGGTTAATTTCAAACTCAGATGCATTATCCAAAACACTATCTGCAGTAACTTCATATTTTAATTTTAAAGTTTTATGTGGCGTTAATTCATTGATAGTTCTTTTAATAACTGATTCAAAAAGATCTAAAAACTTGACTACTGGAGGTAATTCATTAGCCCACCAGTATGCCAGAACAGAGTTCAATACAATTTCATGTTCCCTGTAATCATCTTTCAATCTGGCTCTAACACCAACAGAACTTTCATCAATTATTTTAATAACTAAAACTGGACTAACAGCCATTATATCACAATTTAATCTATTAAAGCTCTGATTAAGTCACTGGCTCTTACAAGACCAACAAGATCTCCTTCAATACCAATGACAGGAATCTGTTCAATATGCAATGTTTTCATTTTTTTAGCACAGTCAGAAACTTTTGTTTTTGAATTTGCAACTTCAACATTACCTACTGCAACGTCACCAACAACTTTATCTGTGAATTTTAAATGATTTTTCTCAATGTATAATACGGAAGTACTGTCCCATGACCATTTATCTCCTTCAGTACCTACTGTGGAACTGTGTTCACTTCTCTCAGAAATAATTTCACTTTCAGCAATGAAATCGGTTTCAGTTAAAATACCGCTTAATTGAGCGTTATCGTCAATAGCTAAAATTGACTTGAGACCAAACTGTTTCATTGATTCAAAAGCAACATTAAGAGGAGATTTATCCCATGTAGTAGGAACTGTAGTTATCATATACTCTTCTACAGGGTCATTAACTTCAATTTTGGTTAAGGCCTGAGATACCAAATCAAATGATGTGATAATACCTACCAATTCACCATTTTTATTAACAACAGGAACTCTCCTAACATTATGTTCAATCATTCTGGCTGCTACATCCTTAACATCCTCATCAGGACTTGCAGTAACTATGTTTCTACTCATCAACATTGCCAGTTGTTCTTCATCAGGATTGTTAATTAAATCAGAACGGGTGATGATACCAACCAATATTTTAGTATCATCCTTGACGACTGGAAGAACAGCTTTACTTTCTTTTCTCATTAAATCTAAAACTTTTTCCCTGCTTCCAGGAACGGAAACACTAACAACATTTTTAGACATTACTCTTTTCACTAACATGAAAACACCTTGTAAGCTTAATAACAATTAATGTACAACTAAAACAGGGCACTTGGCAGAATTAACCACCTTGTCACTGACACTACCCAATATAAATTTGTCAAAACCAGATTTGCCGGAACTTCCAATTACAATTAAATCCACATCTTCTTCTAATGCAACATCAAGGATTGCTCTTGCAGGTGATCCTTCTTTAATAATAGAAGTTATTTTTACATCCTCATTATTTAAATCCTCAAAAGTTTTAAGATCATTCTCACAACGTTCATTTAACAAATGATTTAACTGTTCCATCTCATCATTTAAAGAAATCCCATTTATAAAATGATTTTCAGATACACTTAATGCAATAATTTCGGCCCCACATACTTTAGCTAAAAAAATAGCATGTTTTCCAGCATTATTTGCAAATTCAGACCCATCAGTAGGGACTAATATCTTATTGTACATATTTCCATCTCCAATAATATTTAACTCTATGTATTAAAAAATATCATTATTATAATCTCTATTAATTGTATATAATATATTTTTTGTTTCACAACGATTAATTATACTTAAATAAGGATTCTTGGAAAAATTATTTAAAACAATAAACTGGGCCGGTTGTGATATGTCAATAAAACTTTTGGAAAAATTAAAATAACATGGATTAACGGTTGCCATTTTCAAAACATCACATGGATTTAAATAGCTGCCGTGAACCAGTGACATAATTTTAAGAGTAAATTCAAGCTCTCTAAACATGTTTGGAGAATTAATCATGACATTATCCGTTCCCAACAGTGGTCTGATACCTAAATCCACCATTTCATTCAGTTTGACAACACCCGAATTTAAAGTGGCATTGGATCTGGGACAAACAACAACATTAACATTGGATTTAGCTAATGAATATAAATCATCCCCCATAGAATTAGTACAGTGAACCAGCTGATTAAAATTAGAATCAACACCCCGCCGAATTTCACTTTTGGAAAACCGTTCTAAAGAATCAAATTGATTTGACCTGCTCTCACCAACATGAATCGAAGAAATCTTACCCTTACGCATGCACTCGCAGGTTATTATGTCAGCAACATCATCCCCAATCTCACCAAAACCGCTGGGCGCAATGCCGTCTGCAACTTTTAAAAGTTTCCTAATAGCTGTTTTAACCTTGGATAAATCAGGGTCATCACCATAAAATGAATCATCACGACCAAGAATGACAGGAGAAATAGGAATATCCTTGGAAGCTTTTTTTAATAATTTAACACCTTTAAGACCTCCCTCCCTGTAATCTACAAAATGAGAAATTCCATTGTTAACCATGTCCCACATTGTGTCTTTCATAGCATCAACGATTACATCATCATCAACATTACTCAAAGCCTTATGTTTAACTCCATTGGGAGGTTTAACCAAATCCGATAAAGACAAGGAGTATCCTTCATCCTTGATGAAAGAATCCCCAATATGAGTATGTCCATTGAAAAATGAAGGGCAAACAATCGAATTATTAACATCTATGATTTTGCCTTCACAGGCATCGGGAGACATATCTATAATGCGGCCATCGTCAACAACAATGTTTGATTTAACGGGAGCCAAATCCAAACCCTTTAAAACAATTCCATTAGCTATAGTATACATTAAAAACAAACCTATACTTAATGAGTACTTAGTATTTCATCCTTTAATTTATCAAACTCATCATCAGATATAACAGGCTTACCTTCGAGTTTAACTGGCCTGTTAACATTGGCATATCTCATTCCCATATTTCTCTTTAGCATTTGAGGTTCATCAAGTTCATAAACCCTTAAAATCCATATTTTTGCATTGTTTCTTCCAAGATAACCTTTAACATGATTGCGTGTCCAAATATGAAACTTATTAAAAGCACCTATTCTTCCCGAAGACTTGTCAATAACTTTTTCGACAGTTGCATAATATTTCACTTTATAATTTCCGCTCTCACCTTCAGGCAAAAGATTATTTTTAACAAACTCCTTATCCTGAAATGAATCTAAAACATCATCCTTGTTTGCGTAACTAACAGTCGGGTAGAGTAAAAACTCATTTAAAGTAGTACCATATTTTCTTATTAAAATTGTTTGTTTTCCCTGACCTAATGCTTCAAGAGTTGCATTCCACTCATTTAAACATTTTGTAATTTCCACATCAACATCTCCATTAAACTACGATTTTCTTTGAAAAATTCATGTAAATTTAATTATATTTCAATGATTTTACAGTCAAATTAACCATCATTCAAAGTATTATTGACTCATTACTATGTATATTGTAAAAAACAATATAAATTTTTATGTAAAATGACCTCAGCAAAAAAATTAAGTAAAAATTAATTATTTAAATAGTATTGCCGGCATCATGATTTGAAAAAAAATATTTTAATGAATAAATCATTTGATTGCAAACATGAAATACCTTGCGTAATTTTCAATTACTGCCTTTTCAAGCATACAATAGATGATTCCCGACGAAAAACATATTATAAGTCAACTGGATTCAAACGACAGGCATTCATCGACTATTACTAATTAAATGTATAAACAACAAATATTGTTCAGGTGAAAATGCAACAATAATTGTATAAATGGAAAAAATCATAGATATAACTGCTAACGGCAAACTGATGTTACTTTTTTTGATGAAAAAACAATCAATTTAAAAAGAGATGATTCATATTAACTCACAGGAAATAAGATATTTTTACCGAAATATTGTCAAAAGTGGTAATGTATATCGTATTAAATATAATAATAAGGACTATGGTGAGTTTAAAAAGTTATCTGATGCATTATATGAAAGAGATGCATTGTTCTATTGTAATTTTGATTATGATTTGCTTGTAGAATGCGATTTGGAAAACAAATATGAAGGAATCGTACTTCCCCCATTTCCAAAAAAACGATCAAAAGGCAGAATCAAAGGCGTTAAAATAAATAAAAAAGAAAGGGAAGGGGAAATTCTTTTTAATCATAAAAAAAAGAGATTTTATATTCAAAAAGGGGAAAAAATTTTCGGGTATTATCAGTCAATGACTGAAGCATTTTACTACAAGAAACTGCTGATGGCAAATGACTGGGATGAAAATGCCCTTAAGAATAAAATAAGCTTAAGAATTGACATTAATAAAAAATTAGACTTAACTAAAGAATACGAAGTAAAACTAAATTACTGTCCAAAATGTAAAAGCAAATTAAAAATAGACGAAGAAGAATGCCCTTCATGCGGAATTAATATTAAAGAATACTTATATTCCAATTAAAAAGAAAAGATTAATGAAGAGACTGATTACTCTTCACCAACATATTCATTTAATGATTTAACTTCAATTTTATTATTCTGAACTGCTTCTATTGCATTTAAAGCTGCTCTTGCACCGGCCAATGTAGTAACATAAGGAATACCCAATTCAATAGCTAATCTTCTGATAATATAACCGTCCAACGCAGACTGTTTACCTTCGGAAGTGTTGATAATAAGATCTATTTCCTTATTCAATATGGAGTCACGGATGTTTGGTGATCCTTGAGAAACTTTTTTGACCTTTTGAACTGTATCCAAACCTGTAGAATCAGCAGTACCTGGTGTTGCTACCAGTTCAAATCCTAAATTAGCTGCTTTTTCAGCTATTGGCCTTATTTTTTTCTTGTCATCTTCTTTGACACTAATGAAAATTTTTCCTTTTTTCGGCAAGTCCATACCTGCTGAAAGCTGTGATTTATAAAATGCCATACCGAAATTTTCAGCTATTCCTATACTTTCACCGGTAGATTTCATTTCAGGACCTAAAACAGTGTCAGATTCTGTTAATTTCAGGAATGGGAATACTGATTCTTTAACTGCAACATGTTCAATTTTAATTTCTTTTGTTAAGCCAAAGTCTTTTAATTTGGCACCGTTCATTATCCATGTAGCAACTTTAGCTAGGGGAACTCCAATGGCTTTACTTACAAATGGAACAGTTCTACTTGCACGTGGATTTGCTTCTATGATGTAAACCATTTCTTCATCAAGTTTAACTGCATACTGAATATTCATTAATCCTTTAACATCCAATTCCAATGCCAATTTTGTGGAGTTTTCGCGGATAGTATCTAAAATATGTTCAGGAATAGTCTGTGGAGGTATTACACAGGCAGAGTCTCCTGAATGAACACCAGCTTCCTCAATATGCTCCATAATTCCTGCAATGAACACTGTTTCACCATCACATAGAATGTCAACATCCAGTTCAATTGCATCTTCAAGGAATTTATCGACGAGAATTGGGTGTTCAGGTGAAACCTTAACTGCTTCTTTCATATATTCCTCAAGTTCATTGTTGTCATAGACAATTTCCATTGCTCTTCCACCAATTACGTATGAAGGACGTACAAGAACAGGGAATGTAATTTTTTCTGCTATTTCACGTGCCTCATCAAATGAATTGGCAGTACCGTATGGAGCCTGATGAATATGAAGTTTTTCAAGAAGTTCTGCAAACAATTCTCTGTCTTCAACGCGGTCAATACTTTCATAAGGCGTTCCTAATATTTTAACGCCTGCATTAGCTAGAGGAACTGCAAGATTAATTGATGTCTGACCACCGAACTGTACGATAACACCATCAGGTTTTTCCTGGTTAATAACACCCATTACATCTTCAAATGTGATTGGTTCAAAGAATAATTTATCTGAAATGTCATAATCAGTACTTACGGTTTCAGGGTTGTTGTTAATCAGAATTGTTTCTATTCCATCGTCCTTTAATGCAAGTGATGAGTGAACACAACAGTAGTCAAATTCAATACCCTGACCTATTCTAATCGGACCTGCACCTAGAATAACAACTTTTTTCCTTGTGGTTGATGTTAATTCATTACCGATATCATAGCTGCTGTAGTAGTAAGGAGTTTTAGCTTCAAATTCAGCAGCACATGTATCAACCATTTTATATGACTGATTTATATTGTATCTTGAAAGCAGGTTTCTGATATATTCTTCAGTCTGCCCGGACAATCTGGCCAGTCTTTTATTGGAACATCCAATCTGTTTGGCCTTCCTTAAATAATACTCATCATTCAGTTTTTCTGCAGTAACATCATTTTCAAAGTCAATTATATTCTTGATTTTGTAAAGGAAGAATTTATCAATATTAGTTAATTTTTGAATCTTATCCAGGTCCATTCCATCTTTAATAGCTGAATAAATCTGGAAATAAATAATATCTGTTGGATTTGCCAGATCTTCTTCAGTATATTCAACATATTCAAATCCGTCAAAGCCCATATCGAGTGATCTGAGTGCTTTTTGAAATGCTTCTTCAAAAGTTCTTCCGATTGCCATTACTTCACCAGTTGCTTTCATCTGAACTCCGACTTCACGGCTGATTCCTTTGAATTTGTCAAATGGCCATCTCGGAATCTTAACAACTACATAGTCAATAGCAGGTTCAAATGATGCAGGTGTTTCCTTGGTAATGTCATTTTTAATTTCATCCAAAGTCATTCCTAAAGCTATTTTAGATGATATTTTTGCAATAGGATAACCTGTTGCTTTTGATGCTAATGCACTGCTTCTGGATACACGAGGATTTACTTCAATAACTTTGTACTCATCAGTTTCCGGATTAAGTGCAAATTGAATATTACATCCTCCCCGGATACCTAATGCTCTGATGATTTTGATTGATGCATCCCTCATGGCCTGAATTGTCTCATCACAGAGGTTCTGGATTGGTGCTACAACAACACTGTCTCCCGTATGGATTCCCATAGGGTCGACATTTTCCATTGTACACACAATAATACATGTGTCTTCCTTATCACGCATAACTTCAAATTCTATTTCTTTCCATCCTAAAACAGACTCATCGATAAGAACCTGATTAATAAAACTCATATCCAGTCCGTGATTTGCAATTTCTATTAATTCTTCTTTATTGTGTGCTACTCCACCACCAGTTCCACCTAATGTGAATGCCGGTCTTACAATAACCGGATAGCCAATATCTTCTACAGCTTCAAGTGCTTCTTCAACACTTTCAACTGCCTGACATTTTGGAATTTCCTCATTAATTTCTTCCATTAAATTAGCAAATAAGTCTCTGTCTTCAACATCTTTAATCGTTTGAACATCAGAACCTAAAACTTTAATTTCATCCAATAATCCTAAATCTCCAAGACCTGTTGCTATATTCAATCCGGTTTGTCCTCCCATAGTTGGTAAAATAGCGTCAATTTCCTCTTCTTTAATAATTTTAGCAACAATTTCCGGAGTTAATGGTTCTGTATAAACAGTATCTGCCATGTCAATGTCTGTTTGAATTGTAGCAGGATTACTATTAACCAATACTGTTTCAATACCTTCCTCTCTTAATGATTTACATGCTTGTGATCCAGAATAATCAAATTCTGCTGCTTGTCCAATTTGAATAGGACCAGAACCAATAATTAAAACTTTTTTAATATCTTTATCAACTGGCATAACAAAACTCCCCATTTAATCTTTTTAATAATCATCCATCATTTGACTAAATTCATCAAAAATACTTCTCGTATCATTTGGACCAGGCCCTGCTTCAGGATGGTATTGTATACATTTAAGAGATAATTCTTTATGAGAAATACCTTCAGGAGTGCCGTCATTTAAGTTAACTTGAGTTAAAAGCAAATCCGTTTCTTTTAATGATTCCTTATCAATAGTGAAACCATGATTTTGAGAAGTGATAAACACTTTACCTGTGTTTAAGTCTTTAACCGGCTGATTTTCACCACGGTGCCCGAATTTCATTTTATAAGATTTAGCCCCGAAGGATTTGGCAATCAGCTGCTGACCCATACAAATTCCAAAAATAGGCAATCTGTTGGAAAGTATTTTCATTGTTTCAATGGTTTCAAAAACTCTATCAGGATTTCCGGGACCTGAAGTAATCATCAAACCGTTTGGAGAATAATCCAGAATGGTTTTATAGTTGGTGTCATATGGGAACAAAACAACACCAATTCCCCTTTCCAAAAATGAATTAATAATATTTCTTTTAACACCACAGTCAATTAAAGCAACCTTCTTGTCGGCATCTTCATTAAAAACTTTTATTTCTTTTGTTGAAACTTTAGGAACTACATCTATGTCTTCAATACTTGGTTGTGACCTAGCCATTTCTATTAATTCGTCATCACCAATATCTTGTGTTGTAATAGCTGCTTTTAGGGAACCTCTCTCACGAATTTTTAAGGTTAAATCACGAGTATCAACACCACTAAGTCCAGGAGTCTTAAATTCCTTTAAAAATTCATCCAAAGTCTTTTGAGGTCCAAAATTAGATAAATTACGGCAGACCTCACGACAGACAAAACCTTCAACCTGAATTTTATCAGATTGATACCATTTTTCACTTACTCCATGATTACCTTCCAATGGGTAAGTGGACATTAATATTTCACCTTTAAAAGAAGGATCAGTTAAGGATTCAGTATAACCACCCATACCTGTTGAAAAAACAAGTTCTCCTAATTTAGTGGTTTCATAACCAAATCCCTCACCTTTTATAACAGTACCATCTTCTAAAGCTAATTTAGCTATTTTTACCATTAAATCACCATATTAAAAAAAATATACTTATCTTTAATATATATCTTTTCCAATATTATTAAAACTTTGTTTTCAAAAAAAGCACTACTCATCATCTAAATGTTCAGTGATTTTATAGCCTACATCGGTGAGTTTATACAATCTTCCTTTATGAACATTTGGTGTGGCACAAAATACTAGACCTTTCTTTCTCAAGTCAGCCAATAGATTAGAGGTATGATTTGTTCGAATGTTCAATTCAACACCAATTTCTTTAGGTGTCTTCAAGCCATAATCTAAAAATTTAATGATATTAGTCCTATGTTCAGATGCCTTGACATATGCTAACAATTCCAAAAATTCTTCCCCATCATTCATATGATATAAATTTTGTTATAAGTTAATGGTATGAATATATATGATATTCCACACAAATTACAAATTATTAGCAAACAGATAACACACATTAATCTATTTCGTCAAAGAGGGAAACAATGAATCAGGACATGAAAAATGTATTGGATGACTTTAGGAAAATGAAAATAATGTACGATATTGAACGATATACATTAATATCAATTAAATTAAATCATCTTATAAAAAATTATGAAAATTTAATTAAACAAAGAGAAGAAATTCAAAGAGACTACTTTGACATAATGAATGATATGGAAAATAATGACATTGAAATGAAAATAGATTACGAAAGGTGGAATAGAATAAGGTCAAATGAAAAAGATGAATGGAATTTTGAATTAAATGAAATTACAAGTTTTAAATATGATATTGATGAAGCATTAAAACTTTTAAAAAACGGAGAAATTGAAAAAATATTGATTGAAGAAGAGGAAAGATTAACGGGAGATAAACTAAGTTAACCCATTATTCTTAAACTGAAATCCAGACTTCTGGAAGAATGGGTTAATGCGCCGATTGAAATAATATCAACACCCAAATCAACATAATCCCCAATATTATCTTCATTGATGCCGCCGGACACTTCAATTAATGAATTTTCCCTGATTTTCTCATCGGCCAGCTTATCTAAAACACTGCTAACCTGCGACGGATCCATATTGTCCAGCATTACAATATCAGCACCATTCCTGACACAGTCAACAGCATCATTTAATGATTCAACCTCAATTTCGATTTTTTTGGAGAAACTGGCATTTTTCTTAGCTTTTATAAGAGCGTCCAATGGAGTTCCAACAACTGCAATATGATTATCCTTAATTAAAAGCATGTCATCTAGGCAAAATCTGTGAGTATCTGCCCCGCCAATTTCTAAAGCCATTTTATCAAATTTACCAATAGCAGGCTGTGTTTTACGTGTTCCTGCAATTATTACTTTACCTTCAACCAGATTCACATAATGATTGGCTGCACTGGCAACACCACTCATACGCATTAATATGTTCAAAGCTGAGCGTTCAATCAATAGAATATCACGGGCATTGCCCCGAAGTGACATCAATACATCTCCTTTTTTGACTCTGGAAGCATCTTCCATATTCTTTAAAACTTCAACTCCACGGGATTCAAACAACTCTTTAGAAATATTAATACCTGCTAAAATACCCTCATCCTTGGAAACAATCTCTGCATTAACTACTTTATCTGCATCGATTACGCTGTTAGATGTAACATCTCCAAAACCTTCATCCTCTTCTATTATATACTCAAGTATCCTCTTCATCGAATCACCCAAAATAATATTTAATAACTGATAATAATCAAATATATATTGTGTAATGTGATATAAAATAAGTGATTGAATATGGAAATTACATTTTTAGGAACCTCATCTGCAGTTCACTCTGCAACAAGAAGTCATCCTGCTATTATAATGCAGGCTTTTGGAGAAACTATGTTGTTTGACTGTGGTGAAGGAACACAAAGACAACTGATTTATGCTAAAATAAGCCCAATGAAAATATCCAAGATTTTCATCAGTCACTACCATGGAGATCATATCCTGGGAATTCCCGGACTACTTCAGTCCATGAACTTCAGAGGACGGGAAAAAAAATTAACCGTATACGGGCCAAGAGGATTGGATGAATTAAAAAATGCAGTTTACAGCCTAAGCTTTCCGAATCTGGGTTTTCCTAATTTCAAATTCCCAATAGACTGGATTGAAATTGAAACAGGAACAGTTATCGAAGATAAAGATTACATTATTAAATCCCAAAAAGTTGATCATAACACAATATCTCTTGCCTATTCAATTGAAGAGATAAAAAAACCAAGGTTTTTACGCCAAAATGCAATTGAATTAGGTGTTCCGGTAGGTCCGAAATTCGGAAAACTCCATAACGGAGAAGAAGTCGAAGTGGATGGCAGAATAATTAAACCTGAACAGGTACTTGGACCTCCAAGAAAAGGACATAAAATAACCTATTCCGGAGACACAAGACGATGTGAGGAAATGATTCAATTTGCAAGGGATTCAACCGTACTAATCCATGAATCAACCTATGTAAAGGAAGATTATGATAAGGCAGATGAATATGCTCACTCAACATCCACAGATGCAGCAGAAATTGCTCTTCAGTCAAACTCCAAACAATTAATTTTAACACACTTCAGCACAAGATACACAGAATTTGAAGAATTGCTGGATGATGCGAAAAAAATTTTTAAAAATACCATATTAGCAGAGGATTTAATGAAAGTGGAGTTATAATATGTATCTGCCCCAAAATATGTTTGAAACATTCATCATAATACTGGTTGTAATTCTTTTAGCATCAGTAATTGTGCGAATAATAGCAGGTGCCCTAAATAAATTCGAACGATTTAAAGAAGATATGACCATTATTTATTTAATAAGAGATGTTGTCAGCTATGTAATCTATTTTATTTCCCTGATGATTATCCTTCAGCTATTCGGTATTAATCTCTACGGTACGCTGCTCAGTTTAGGTATTGTAGGTATTGCAGTGAGTCTTGCAGCGAAAGATTTAATATCAAATTTTCTGTCAGGAATACTGTTAATAATAAGTAAAAGCATCAAAGTCGGAGACACAATAGAAATAAATAAGATAAAAGGAACTATAGAGGTCATACAACTTAGGACAACAACGATTAAAGATGATAATGGTGTAAGAATTACAGTACCAAATTCAACACTAACAAATAATCCCTTCAAATTGTATAAACCTCCTGAAAAATACCGGATTGATATAAATGCAGGCCTACCATTAAATATTGATTTGAATGATTTTAATAGTTATATTATTGAAAAAATAAATGAATTGGACGGGGTATTAACAGAACCTGAACCTAAAATTTTTGCACGAGAAATTACATTCGAGCAAACAAAAATAAAAATTTCCTTTTGGATAAAAGAATTTAATAGTAAAGATGATTATAAATCAATAATTACTAACGAAATAAGATACTATATATGCCGGTGAATATTATGAACAATTCCATTATAGATGAAATAAAAAAGTTAAAAGAAGAAAAAAATGCAATCATATTGGCACATAATTATCAGCCAAAAGAAATTCAGGACATCGCTGATTTCTTAGGAGACTCATTAGAGTTATGTATAAAAGCATCCGAAATTGAAGATAAAGATTTGGTGGTATTTTGCGGTGTTGATTTTATGGCGGAAACCGCACATATACTGAACCCTGACAAAAAAATACTCATACCTGATATCGAAGCAGAATGTCCGATGGCACATATGCTGCCTGAAGAAGAATTATTGAAAGCTAAAGAAGAACATCCTGATGCAGGTGTAATTTTATATGTCAACAGTATTGCCGAAGCAAAACAGCACGCAGATACATTATGCACATCCGCTAATGCAGTGAAAATAGCTGAAAGTTTAAATCAAGACAAAATATTATTCGGACCGGATAACAATTTAGGAGCTCATGTACAGGAAAAAACAGATAAGGAAATTATTCCAGTGCCAAAAGGAGGACACTGTTACGTTCATAAATTATTCCATGTTGAAGATGTTGAACTTAAACGGGAACAACATCCTAATGCAATCGTAATCTGCCATCCGGAATGTAATATGGATGTTCAGGAAGCATGTGATGAGGTTCTATCAACTGGAGGAATGTTAAAATTCATTGAAGAAAGTGAAAATGAAGAATTTGTAATAGGTACTGAAATCGATATGATTACAAGAATAAATTCGGAAATTCCTGGAAAAAAACTATATCCTATGCTTGAAGGAGCAATATGTGAAACAATGAAACTTCATACCTTGGAAAAAGTAAGAGATGCACTTAAAAATGAAGCTCCCGAAATTAAACTTCCAAGTGATATAGCCAGTAAATCATTGAAAG
Source organism: uncultured Methanobrevibacter sp. (assembly GCA_902796575.1). Taxonomy (GTDB): domain Archaea; phylum Methanobacteriota; class Methanobacteria; order Methanobacteriales; family Methanobacteriaceae; genus Methanocatella. The sequence continues at coordinate 27,666 of CADBPS010000052.1, forward strand.
CAGTTCAGCATATGCTTGATGCATCAAATTAATTATTTCAATTGAAGGTCCATTATATTGAGCACGGAACCTTCAAACATAACACCTTTTTTAATCATATTTTAAAAAGAGGATTACTCCATCCATCTTTTTAGTTTTGGAAAAACTTCCTCAGACATCTTTCTTGCTTCTTCTTCACTCATACCTGTTGCCTGTGCAGTTTTAGGAACGCAAAAGTCAATCATTTCTTCCATATTGACATCACTTGTAAATTCACCATTCTGATAGCAGTATTTACAGTAATCTTCACATTTAGATCCATCCTTTTCGGTTCCGTGGTCTTCATCATTCATCGGCATTGCACATGATTGGCAGAAATTCATATTTTCAAAATTCATTTTGACACCTCTAAGGATTATTTATCTGGAATTGATTCATAAATTTTTCTAAATCAGGTGAAATGACCTCCAGCTCATTGAAACATAAATGACCCAAATCTGAATCCATAATGATAATATCTGAATTTTTAATCATTTTAGACATTGGAATACCGTCTAATTCCGGTGGAAAATGAGGGTCCTGTTTGCATGAGATAATAAGAACATTTGCAGTTATTTTATCTAGTGATTCTTCAATATTGTAATTCATACAGGACTGATTGCAGTATTTTAAATCATAGATATCCATTTCCAAACATTCCTCTCCAAAAGCTTCAAATTCCTGAGACAATTCTTCTATAGGCATTTGTCTTAATGCTTCTTTTGAAAGGCCGAAGTTAAATTCAGCTAATGAAGCTAATTTTAATGTTCTTTTTAGTGAATCGTTATCAACACCTTTTTTATAGTTTTCATCAGAAGTTATTATTTCATCAACAAATTTTGACAGTATATAATCATGACCTGCCACTTTATAACTGCTGACACCAGGCATTATGAAATCTGCAAAATCAGGATACATTACCGCTGATGTTAATGCAACAAATCCCCCCATTGAATTACCTATAATACCCAGAACATGTTTGATGTTGAATTTCTCTAATAAAAATTGTTTCTGGAAATTAACAACATCTTCAATTGAATATTGTGGAAAATCAAATTTCAAACCTGTTGATGAGGGCGAACAAGACCCCGGAGATCCTAGGGCTGAAATTGAAATGAAAAAATATTTATTTTCATCAAAAGGACCATTTTCATAAGATAATGGAAATATTTTCTTGATGCCCGTATAATTACCTAAAGAGCCGTGACAGTAAATAATTGCATTAACAATCTCATCATTCTCATATATTGGAGTTCCAAAAGTCATATACTCAACATTAACATTGCTGATAGTTTTTCCATTTAAAAAGCTAAATGAATCCATCACATAACATTCTCGTTTATCAATAAAAAACTCATCTTCGCAAATAAAAATCCCTCCCAAGATTACTTTTACTGAACTTAACTTTCAAAAACAAAATATTTAAATTAAACTCAACAATGTTAAAAGTAATGAAATACGAAATTCTTGAAAATCCAAAAAGTAATGAAGCAAATGATTTAGTAAAAGAAGCATTGCGTAAAAAAGCCACAATCACACTGTATGCATGTTGTAAAGTTGAGTATGAAGGAAGAGCATTGAGCCAATTAGATTGGGGAGAACGTATAATTTTAATTAAGCCCGACGGTTCATTTTTAGTACATCAGGAAAAAAAGGTGGAACCTGTCAACTGGCAGCCTCCAAAATCAAAAACAAAAAGTTATGTAAAAGAAAATATGCTAATCCTTGAAAGCCACAGGAGAACACCACAGGAGCTGCTGTATGTTAAAGTTAAAAAGATTCATTTTATCACTTATGCAAACATTGAAGACTTTGAAGAATTGGAACAGGCAGGATATGAAAAAGACATGAGCGATATGATTATGAAAAAACCTCACCTTATCGAACAGGGATTTACTCCAAAAACAAGAGAATATGCGGTTGAACATGGTTATATTGATATCATAGGTAAAGATGCCGATGGAAATCTCATGATTTTAGAACTTAAAGCACGAAAGGCAGGTGTCAGTGCAGTAAAACAATTAAGAAGGTATGTTGAAGATATTAAAAATACTGATAATGATTATCTGAAAGATTTTAGTGTAGAAAAAAAGAAGATACGGGGACTGCTTGTTGCACCGTCAATTATGAATGATGCTGTTGAATTAATTGAAGAGGAAGGAATTGAATTTGTTTCAGTTGAACCTCCTCGTGAGCTGAAAAGAAATAAAAAAGTAACATTGGATTTCTTTTAATTCATAACTGCATCATCAATTCTTTTCATCTCTTTTTCATAATATTTCTTTGTATGTTCATTGGCAGGAATGGAATTGGTAACATGACATTCCTTGATTAGATGATATATTAAATAGTTTTCATCATTCAAATCAATTTCACAGTCATCATCCATTAATTCTAAATCATCCAACTCTGAAAGTATATTCTCATACTCCAGTTTTTCCAACTCAACAACATCATCCAGATCCATTTCCTGAATTTTAGGACTTATCTGATAAGCTATTGCAACAAAACCATTGACTGTTTTTTTAGAAATATCAAACTCAGATTTTCTAATTTCATTCATGGATAATTTAATATGATTAACAGTTGGTTTGGTTACAGGAATTTCACGTGACAATCCTATTTGATTGATTTCATATTTGTTTTTCCAGTTTCCAATTTTATAAATCGCATAATTTATATCATTAACACTGATTTTTTTATCATCGACCATATATACCACATCATTAAGTTTATTATAACAATCATTTAAATATTATAATTAATATATCTAAAAGTTAATGGAGGTTAGTTTGTGAAGAAATGTCCTGAATGTGGAAATCCTAGTTATGATGGTGCTCCAGTTTGTGGGAATTGTGGATATAAGTTTCCAAAACCTAAAGCTATGATTCAAAAAGAGGAAAATATCTTCAAAGAATCCCCAAAACAGGTTAAGAAAGGAAATGAACCTTCCACTACAGATATTCTTAAAGAGAATAAACTGGCAATTGGAGCAATATTTATTATAACTTTAATTGTGATTGGTATAATTATTGCAACTGGACCTTCGGGTGATAATGTTACAACTCAAATCGATGGGGCAAATAAGTATTCCGATGCAGGAATCTCATTTACATATCCATCAACGTGGAGTGAAACAAGTGGATACGATGAATCACACGAAGGAGCTGTTTATTTCAATGCTAGTGATGCAGCCGTTGAATATTATAATGTCACAAGTGATATTTCATCAATATATGAGTTGAATAATCAGAGAATTAGTTATGCGCTAGAAAGTGGGTTTAATATAGACACTGTCCAAACATTAGACTCAAATGGAACATACACTTCTGATATAATTTTAGAAGACGGTAATAGTGGTTTTACAAGATATGTAACAATATTATCCGGTGATAAGCTCTATGTATTTAAAATAGATGCAAATTCATTGAATAATGTTAAATCATCTGAAATCGAATCAGTATTACAGTCAGTACATATTGAATAGTATGATTTAATCATACTTTTCTATTTAATTTTTTAAAGCAAGGAAAATGAATCCTATGAAAATAGCATTATGTCAAATGAATGTTGTTGACAATAAGCAAAAAAATCTTTTAAAAGCTGCTTCAATGATAGAGAAAGCTGTTCAAAAAGATTCTGATTTTATAGTTCTTCCGGAGATGTTCAATTGTCCCTACGATAATGATAAATTTATTGAATATGCCGAAGAAGAAAAAAACAGCCTAACATTAAGCAAAATATCCTCGTTAGCCAGGGATAATAACACCTACATTTTAGCCGGATCAATTCCGGAATTAAGTGAATCCAAAATTTATAATACCAGCTATTTATTTGATGAAAATGGTAAAATAATTGCAAAACATCGAAAGGTACATCTGTTCGACATTGATGTTAAGGATAAAATATATTTTAAAGAATCAGATACACTGACACCAGGAAATAAATTCACCGTTGCAGATACAAAATTTGGAAAAGTAGGCATTGGAATATGCTACGATGTGAGATTTCCTCAATTAGCTCAAATTAATGTATCAAAAGGAGCGAATATCTTATTTTACCCAGGTGCTTTTAATATGACAACCGGACCTGCTCACTGGGAATTATTATTCAGATCCCGAGCTCTGGACAATCAGGTTTTTTGCATTGGTGTTGCACCTGCACTGAATAGGGATTCAAATTATCACAGTTACGGACACTCAATAGCCGTTAATCCATGGGGCAAAGTAATTTGTCAGTTGGATGAAAAAGAAGAGTTAAAAATCATAAATATTAAATTGGATGAAATTAAAAAAGTTAGAGAAGAAATCCCTGTTTTAAAAAATAGAAGAAATGATTTATATGAATTAATAGAAAAATAATTATTTCATTTTTTCCAGTCTGTTTATAAACCATTTTGCCTTTGCAGGTTTTTCATCACCAAAAACTTCAATAGCACATTCAATTACCCTTGTTTCATTATCCTCCTGACGCAGTTTTCTGTATATAATAGCCAGTCTTTTATATGGAGCATCCTTATCCGATTTTTCAGATACATATTTTTCATATTCTTTAATGGCTTTTTGAGGATTGGTTTTTTCCATTTCTTTGATTGTGCTTAGAGGAATTGTTTTGGATATGCTTTTACCTTCAGATTTTGCTTTCTGATTTTTCTGGGCTTTCTTGATTGCCTTATTACAGGATTTCTTAAATTCCTTTTCTGACTCATTACGTCGAGCCTTTTTAATTAAATCTATTGATTCATCAGATGCCAAATCAGCACAGGCATGAATAGCTGCCAAACGTACACCCCAATCTTCATCATCCAAACCTTTAGCAATTACATCTAACTGATCATGTGCCTGAAATTCACCTAATGCTCGAATAGATATTTTTCTGACTCCAAAATCATCATCTGAAACTGCATCAACGAATAATGGAATTGCATTATCATTATTTGTTTCCTTTAGTGCGAATGCTAAAAATCTTTTATCTTTACCTGATGCAGAAGTGAATTTTGTGGATAATCTATCAAATGCTACATTTCCCATGTTACCTAATATTTCAGCAGCCTTGAAACGAATTTGAGAAGATTCATCAGTGGTAGCTTCAATCAATGGATCAATAGCTATTTCATCAGTAACACCCACTAATGATTCAATAGCTTCTTTTCTAATATTTTCATCTTCATTTTGAAGGTTTTCAATAGCTTGATTAACAGTTAAATTAGACATTTTTATTACCTCAAATAATTAAATATTAGATTTGGCATAATATATAACTTTAATACAAATGATTGAAATGATACGTGAGCAGACAAAAACATATTCTAAAAAAACTATTTATAAAACACTGCACCCATGGGTTAGACAATGGTTTGACAACAATTTTGATGATTTTACTCCTGCTCAGAAAAAAGCAATCGTAGAAATTCATAAAAATAAGAACATTCTGGTCTCATCACCTACCGGATCCGGAAAAACTTTAACTTCATTTTTATCCATTATCAGTGAGCTGACAAATTTATCCGAAAAGGGCATGCTTGAAGATAAAGTATACTGCATTTATATTTCACCGTTAAAGGCTCTGGACAATGATATTGAAAAAAATCTGGAAAAACCATTATCTGAAATTGAAAAAATTGCAGGTAAAAAGCTGGGAATCAGAAAGGCTGTCAGGACAGGCGATACAAGCCAGTATCAAAGGCAGAAAATGCTTAAGCTGCCACCGCATATTCTGATTACAACACCTGAGACGCTGTCCATTCTTCTGGTTGCCCCAAAATTCCGGGAGAAGTTAAGCCATGTCAAGTACGTTATTATTGATGAAATTCATTCCCTTGCAGAAAATAAACGGGGTGTTCATTTAAGTTTATCCCTCGAACGGTTACAGCATCTGATTGGTAATTTTACAAGAATAGGTCTTTCAGCTACTGTCAGTCCTCTTGATGAAATTGCCCGATTTTTAGTAGGATATGAATATGGAGTCGAAAGAGAGTGTGAAATTGTTAACATCGATTATTTGAAAAAAATAGATATGGAAGTAATGTGTCCTGTCAGTGATATTACTATTGCTGATGAAGAAGATACCCGTTTGGGAATGTATAATCTCCTTGATGATTTAATACAGGAAAATAAAACAACCCTTATTTTTACCAATACTAGAAGCGGAACAGAAAGATTCGTCTACAATCTCAAGAAGATGTTTCCAATGAATTATAATAATCATAACATTATGGCCCATCATTCCTCACTTTCAAAGGAAATAAGACTGGAAACTGAGAATAATCTGAAGGAAGGAAAATTAAAGGCAGTAGTTTCCTCAACTTCACTGGAACTTGGAATTGATATTGGTTATATTGATCTGGTCGTTTTGATTAACTCACCAAAATCTGTTTCAAGAGCTCTGCAAAGGATTGGAAGAAGCGGACATAAGCTGCATGAAAAATCCAAAGGAAAAATAATTGTAACTGACCGGGATGACCTTGTTGAGTGTTCTGTACTTTTGAAAAATGCAAAGGAAGGAAAAATCGACAATATCCAAATTCCAACAAATTGTCTGGATGTTTTAGCACAGCATATTTACGGTATGAGCATTGAAAATCCATGGGATATTGATTATGCATTTGATGTTATTAGAAAAAGCTATTGCTATAAAGACTTAAGCAGGGACGATTATGAAGATGTTTTAAGTTATATGGGCGGTGAATATGTTGAACTTGAAGACAGATATGTTTATGCAAAAATATGGATTAATTATGATGAAAATACTTTCGGCAAAAGGGGTAAGTTAGCAAGAATGCTTTATTCAACAAATATTGGTACAATACCAGACAGTTCAGGCGTTTTAGTTAAATGTGACGGGGAAGTTGTAGGCAGGGTTGAAGCGGAATTCATGGAAAGATTAAAAAAAGGAGATACTTTTGTTTTAGGAGGAGACACTTATCGGTTTAACTACGGCAAGGGAATGACAATAAATGTCAGTCCATCGAGCGGTCCCCCAACGATTCCTTCATGGTTTTCACAGCAATTACCATTATCTTTTGATTTAGCTATGGATATTCAAAGATTTAGAGCACATATGGATTCAAAATTTCAATATCGCAGACCAAAAGAGGAAATAATGGATTTTATTCATGATTATCTTTATGTTGATGATTTTGCTGCGAATTCTATCTATGAATATTTCGTTGAACAGTTTAAATTCGCTCAAATTCCAAGCAACAGAAAACTATTGGTCGAATATTACCGTGGTTTTGGTGACAGACGCTTTGTAATATTCCATAGTTTGTTTGGAAGAAAAGTAAATGATGCGCTCTCAAGAGCAGTAGCTTATTTGGTTGCAAGAAGATACAATATAAATGTTACTATATCAATATCCGACAATGGTTTTTACTTAAGTTCAGATAGTAAAATTGGTGCTCTTGAATCATTCAAGGAATTGACAAGTGAAAACTTTCGTCCGATATTAACCCAATCACTTGATAAAACAGAAACCCTGGCCAGCAGATTCAGACATTGTGCAGGCAGATCTTTAATGACACTGAGGAATTATAAAGGCGAATCCAAGTCTGTTGGACGTCAGCAGGTAAGGGGAAAAATACTGCTTAAATTTGTACAGGAAATGGATGAAAATTTTTCAATTTTAAAGGAAGCAAAACGGGAATCTCTGGAAGACTATATGGATATTAAAAATGCATTGAAAGTTATCGAATGGGTTGAAAATGAAGAAATGGAAATAAAAATGATTAATACAGTAATTCCAACCCCATTTGCATTTAATTTAGTTTCACAAGGTTATCTTGATGTATTAAATCAAAATGATAGAGGAGAATTTACAAAAAGAATGCATAAAGCAGTTCTCGACCAGATTAAAGATAAGCTATCAGAACTATATTAGATGATACACTATGAGGATTTTAATTGCACACCGCCCAAGAACAGAATTGACACACAATCTTGCATTAAAGAGTTAGCTATGATATAGAACGGATAACATATGATGGAAAATCAGACCATATGAAAAGTGGTTTTAATGCAATCACTGAACGTGTAGATAAAGTTAAAGTTACAAAAACCCTGAAAATTACTATTCAATAATATAGAAACTCAATTCAGGGCATCAACAATGCTGCCCCAATTTACAGTTATTTAACAAGTTACATTGATAAAATTAAGAGCATAACTAGTTTCTGTACAGGTATTAAAGAGACTATGAAGAAAGATTGGCTGATAGATGAAGTATCAAAATAAAGTCAAAATCCCAAATATATTTAACATCAAAAGAAATAAATAATTCTGATGAAAAGACAAGTGAGTTCATTAGCAATTTGAAGAGGTGATTGGATGGCAAAATGGGGTGCTGTATTTATTGGTTTTATACTTGCAATGACTGTTAAGATATTCTTTTCCCAATATGAATTTGCAGGATTGTTAATTGTAGGATTTATTGTAGGATTTATTGCCCACAGCGGAATATTTGGTGGAATGTGGAATGCTGCGCTTGCAGGTGCACTTGGAACAATAATAGCCGCAATAATTTTCATCATTATGGTAACATTTGGTGGAAGTTTTACCGGACTGTTCGGAGGCCTTACCGGATTTACGGTATCTGGTGTTTCAAGCTTATTTGTAGTCATCGGAGATTTAGTTTATTATGGAATAATTATGGGAATTACGGGAGCGATAGGAGGATTAATATCTTCAAAAAGGTAAGGCGATTATTATGAATTTAAATGATATTGACTGGAAATCTTTGATTTTTGGTGCTTTACTGTCAGCACTAGTTGTTGTATTAGCATCAAACACATATGATTGGATATTTGTTTTTGCATCTGTAGGACTGTTTTATGTAGGATATAAATCAAAAAACACCATACAGGGTTGTATCCTTGGAGCTGTTGCTGCAATACCCCTTATAGGCCTTACATTTAACGGAACCCTAGGAACATTGACGGGATTTTTTGCAACAGAACTGGGAAAAATCACTTCAATTATAATCATTCTTTTAATTGGAGGGTTAATAGGTTTCATTGGTGCATTAACAAAAAAAGACCGTGAAAAAGCAAAATTAAACTATAAACAAAAGGCAGGTAAGCCTAAAAATAAAAAGAAAAAATAATTTTATGTTATTATTTTTTCTAACTCATCTTTTTCTATTCCGTTTTTAATTTCAAGTGCAATTCTTCTGCCCATACTCATCGGTTTTCCGTAAGTCAGATAGGAATAAGGGGAACCGTCCATAAATGTATTTGTTCCACCATCAGTTCTTGCACTGATTTCAAAACAAATTACTTCCAAATTATCATTTACCAATGTTTGCATACAGAATGGACCATTTAATCCAGGTTCAACTAATTTTTTAGCACTTTCAACCAGTTTATCTGCTATATCAAAAACCTGTGGAAGTAATGATTCACGTATAACTGCAGGGTGATTACCAGTTACAACATATGATGGGCTTAAATCAATATCCAACTGATCTTTAGCAGGCATTCTTACAAAACCATCAATACTGGATTCATATCTTGTATCCATACCCATTAGTTCAACTTTATCTTCCAGTGCAGAATAGAAATAATGAATACAATAATTACATCCTGAAACATATTCTTCAATGTGAGCTGCTTCAACATCAGAATCTTCCAACCATCCACGAGCTTTCATTGCTTCAATTTTAGAATCAAATTCTTCCGGAGATGAAGCTACAAAGTAACCTCTTCCACCACGTGCACCAGGGAATTTAACCATTACTGGCCTGTCTATTTGGGAAGGGTCATCATATTTATATGGAATACGAACATCACCTTCAACAAGAAGCATTCTTTCTTTGTCTCTTTCAGCTTCCCATCTTAAAACATCTCTGTTACCAAACATCGGAACATTAAACTTATCTTCAACATTATCCAAACCGGCATATGCAACAAATGATCCGTGAGGTATTACAATAGCATTCATGTCTCTTAATTTTTGCTGAACATCCTCATTTACAATATCCTTAAATTCATCAACAATGATATACTCATCAGCTACATCAAAACGTTGATATGGAACTTCCCTTCCTTTTTCACAGACGATTGCAGTTCTGAATCCCTCTTCTCTAGCCCCTTGTAAAATATGCAAGGAAGTGTGGCTTCCAAGAGTAGCCAGGGTTATTTCATCTTTATCATATTTACTTAAAATATCAAGAATATCTTCTTTTTTTACTTCTCCCATAATCATCCATCCTTAATGTGATACTAATTATTTATATATTTATAAACTAATAACTTTTTTTATCTTATGATGCAAAAGAATACTACCACTTCTCTGAAGTGGTAGATGAATTTTGCAAAAATGGGTGAGCTATTTTAAATCAAATGTTTTAAATAGTTTAATTGCCATATAAATTATTATGGTTTCAAATTTTGACAAGACTAACCATTCAGTATA
>CADBPS010000053.1 GCA_902796575.1 uncultured Methanobrevibacter sp.
ATATTATATTTTATAATTAAAGACCTATATTAAGATATTTTTCTGAGGTTTGGCTAAAGTGAAAAATTATATGTCTTTACTCTGTTTAAAACAAGTATTTTGTGGAAAAATATTCAAAATCCCCGCCGATACAACGAAAATAGTTATTAACAAAGTTGTCGATGAAATAATGAAACTTAACCATAATAATTAAAAAGCGTTAATATTATGGAGTTTGCTATAAATCCCACAGCCAGGGTAACAATTAAAATATTTGCATTTTCATGGGTTTTTTCATTGTTCAGCGTTAAAAATATTGGAATCAGAGACAATAGCGGAATAAAATACCTTCCGAAGATTCCAGAAATGTAAGGTAGTCCAACACTGCACCATGTCAAATACTGAACACCGATAATGCCCAGATATATGATTAAAAATACCAGGAAAACACCCCATCTTGTCTTATTGTTAATTTTTATATTGTTTGGATAAAGAAAAGCAACCACGCCGAAAAATACTGCATAAAGATAGGCAAGTAATCGGGAGGAGTAGGGTGGTAAGTTAGCAAAACTGAAATACCCTTCAATTACTGTAAATACTGATGCCGGCAGCTGGGATAATATTCTAAAAGCATGGTCTTTATGATTAATCACATACATTATCTGCTCTTTTGCATCAACATGATTCTGAATGAAATATGCTCCTCTCCAGGAATTCTCTAAAACTGGATTTGCATATCCGATTGACCATAACAAAGTAATTAAAATAATAATCAAAATACCAAAACGGGAAAACAGATAGTCATTTTTATTTTTAAAATTAATTTTTGGAACGAAAAATATCAGGAATGCCAAAGCCAGATAAGTGACTTTTGTTAAACCTCCAACAGTAGCCAAAACAAAGAATACTGCTGCATGCTTATATGTAAGGGATTCTTTAGGCGAAGCATACATATACAAAAAGTAAGCTATCGTTAGAAGGCTTGAAGCATTAACAAACGAATCAATACTTAATGAAGCTGCCTGATACAGTGCCAAAGGCAGACAAGCAACGATTAATAATTGGGGTTTAAATGCCGGAGACTTTTTAACAGCAAAAGCACAAATTGAAGCATATAGTATCAAATTGCATAATCTTCCCAGCCATAGCATCCAAACATTATTCAAATCCAGCAATTTGGCTAAACTGATACCAACAGCCTGAGCGAGATAGCCATAAAAAGGATTTTGGCTGAAAGCTGAACTTGTATAACTTGGAGTAAAATTTATCGGCCGATCATCCCAATCCGTTTCAAAAACCGTTGAACCGGTATTCGGATATAGATCCCTAAGGGCAGATATTGTCTGATAGCCGGATTGATTGGAATTAGGGATTGTTTTATATTCGGGAACCAGTACTCCCTGAGAAGTTATTTCACTTCTCCAAAAATGCTCTGATTCATCACAAACATCAACCATTGGAGTTAAAAATACATTAAAAAGACCAAAACAGAGAACTATGATAAAAACTAACTTATAAATATTATCAGATTCAACATTTTTTGAAAAATAAATAATGATAATTCCAACAGCGATTAATAAAAATGCAATAGGTAAAATAAAGTTTAAATTTATATTAGGATTTTGATGATAAAGATATGCACCAAAAAGACATACAAACAAAAAATAAATTAATGGAAAATAAAAATCCTTATAATCAAAACGATTCATGAAATTACTACCTAAAATTATTAAATAACACTTATTCACTGTCTCAGGCTTTTGCCCTTTAACTGAGTAATACTTTATTTTTCATTCCAAATAAATATGATGTTGGTAAATGATATATTGCAAATTATTTTTGCATAATCAATCTTCAGCCATTACCATAAAATATGATGAAAAAAGTCTAATTTGAAACATTGTTTCTATTTTTTAACTTATCCAGGTAATAAAGACGAATTCATAATCCAGTTCTGGAGAATTAGCAAAACCAAAAATTTGGACAGTAAACATGATTGAAATTACTATGTTTTCCACAACCAGAACAGCCACGATTTTCTAATTGGTCTTCATCAAATTCAAAATCATACTACTTTTTGAAAAGCTTTATATACAAATAAGTACTATATACACAAGGTGATAATATGTATATGACGCCATTGCTTTTGAATATATACATTGCACAAAGCCGTTGAAACTGAACGGTACAGATAACCATCAAATGCAGAAGCAATAGCTAGTAAAATAAAGTATTTTAATAAAATAAACCACACAGCAAACAGTACATCAAGCATTATCATTAAATAAAAGGTGTAGTCTACTATAAAATTACATATTCATACTATAACCAGAACCATTGCAAATGCGAAACTGTTGTACTGTGATAGTACCTGAAAAAGTTGAAAATCCTTGAAATAACTACTAGGATATAAAATTTATTAAAAAGGAATTAAAGGGTGATAATATGCTAAGCATACTAAATGAACAAATTGAATTATTGGATAGTCAAATTTATAAAAATGTGGCAATAATTCCTATTAAAACACCAGTAAACCACGAATTTGATATTTTAACTTTAAAAAAAGCTTTTGAACTAGGTCTTGCAAAAGTTGAGGAATGTGAACATTCAACAGTAAATACTTTGATTGTATTAAACAAGTCAACAACACCTCTTTTACTGGTTGACGGTGAAGAGATAGTTGGAGGAGACCAGAACAGAATTGTAAGCTCAACTATCATTATTGCTCCTGAAAGCGAAACGAAATGCCAGTAAACTGTACAGAACAGGGCCGCTGGAGATATGAAAGAGAATTTGTAAACTCAGATTATATGGCAAACTCAAAAACACGACGTGCAAAGTTAAACAGCAGATACATAAATGAAAACAGACAGAGTGCAGTCTGGAGATCAATCGATTGCCTTGAAGAAAGGAGAGGGTTTGCTTCAGCCACACATGCAATGAGTGAAAGCTATGATAATATCCGTGAAGAACTGGATGTAAGAGAGTTTACAATAGCTGATGGTCAGAATGGTGTTCTTGTCATTGTTGATGGTGAAATAAAAGGTTTTGAACTCTTTTTAAACTCGGAAATATATTCTGATTATCATGAAAAGATCCTTAAAAGCTATCTGATTGATGCCGAGATTAACGACAATGTTTATGAAATCAGCAATGAGGAAGCAAAAAAATACATTGCAAATGCTGTTGACGGCGAATTCAATCAGGTTCCACACACAGGCCTTGAAACATCATATGAATTCAGAAACTCAAACGGTATAGGAACTGTTTATACCTATGAAGATGAAATAATTCACCTGTCCTACTTCAGCAATGAAGATGATGATGAAATAATTCACCGGCCATACTTCCGCAATGAATATGATGATGAAAATTTAAGTGATATAGAATGGGATGAAATTTCCACTTATCCTCAACGACCAAGAAGATACTAAGCTATTTTCAGCTCAAACATATTCATTTTTCATTTTATTATTTTGACTTTTAATACTTGCATGATTCAATTACTTTTTTCTACTATTTTTATTAAAAATATAATCATGTTTAGAAAAATGAGACGCAGTAAACAGGAACTTACGAAAGAAGAATGTATTGATATTTTAATCAAACAACACCGCGGTGTTTTAGCCCTTTTAGGTGATGATGATTATCCTTATGCTCTTCCAATGAGCCATGTATACGTTGATGGAAAAATATACTTTCACGGGTCATTAAAAGGTCACAAAATTGATGCTATTAAAAAATATCCGAAGGTATCTTATTGTGTTTTAAATGATGGTGTTCTCGAAGAAAATAGCTGGTGGTATACATTTAAAAGTGTTATTGTTTTTGGTAAAATTAAAATCATAACAGACAGGGATGATAAGATTAATAAATTAACCTATTTAGGCGATAAATTCTTTCCAACACATGAAGAGAAAAAAAATGAAATTAAAAAACTTTTGGATAAAACTGCAGTTTTTGAAATCACACCAAAGCATATTTCAGGCAAGATGGTTCATGAAAAATAAATAAATCTTCTGAAAATCAGTTTAAATAAAAAAAAGTTTAACAAAAAATGAGATTAAAAACTCATTTTTTATTATTCTAAAAATAATCTATTACGCTATACTCTCAAATCCTTTTGTGGCAAGCAACCTTGTAAATGAACCTTCAGGTGTCATAAGAATATTTCCTTTGGAATATTCATCCAAGGCGGTACTTATCATAGTGCTCTTTTTATTAGGATCTTTTGCAGCATCGGAAAGTGCATCAACTAAAACCATGATAGCATCACCTCTTGACATAGTTCCGGTAATACCTTCATGACTACCGACATATCCAGAATATGCATCGTTTTCACGGATAATATCTGTTGCACTTAAATTGGATTCTGAACCATTAATCATAAGCGGACGAATGGAATCAATAATATTATCCAGACCTTCATCGTAGACCAGAACAACTGCATCAGAGTGCATACCAGTATTGGCTTCAACAATTTCAGCAGCATACTGCATTCCCTGTTTGGCACCATCCCACATACAGTCATGCATAAGCATTCTTCCGCCAAGGCCTCCCGGAGCCGGCTGAGACGGATGAGTCATTCCACCAGGATATATTGGAGTATAATTTGCAATACTACCATTTTCCAGATGTACCATATATGCCATATCCACGGCACCATTAGGTTGCTCGGTTTTATCGGAAGCCAGAACAAGTACATTCTTACTCTCATTTGATAAATCCGGACCAACAAAGAGTGTACCAGCTATTACAACTAATAACCAAATCAGAATAACTAAAAGAATAGCAATGATGAGCTTTTTCGTTCTTCTCATTTTAACCCTCAATCGTTTATAAAGTAATATATTGTTATATTGATAAAGAATGTTCACAATGATATTTGGAACAATCCCAATAACACTTACTATCTTTAACATTTAAATTATATAAACATTGTTAAATTAATCTTGTCTTCAAAGCAAATCATTGCCTAATAGCATTTAACTTCATATACAATATGTTCCCTTTAGAAAAAAGAAGGCTGTATTTTCCTTAAAATATTATCTCTACATAATTGAAGGGTAAAACTTTTAATAATCAGTACATAAAGATAATACTTGACTGAAGATATTTTTGTTTTCTTGAAAAAAAAACTAACTGTCAGAAGGTAGAGAAATATGATTATTAATATAGGTGCCGAGTTTGGAACACATTTGGAATCAGGAGATATTGCTGTAGAATTAATAGACATTTTAAATAAGATACCTGAAGATGAATTCATTCTTGATTTTAAGGATGTTTTATTTATTACTATGAATTTTGCCCAGGCTTATTATCAGAACAAATATGAATCAGAAAAAAGAATATCTGAAATAAACCTGTCTGAACAGATTATTGTAATTATGGGTGCTGCTGATGAGGCATGCAATCCCTAATAAGAGAGCGGATATTATGAAGGATTTATTTGACAGCGTAAAATTTGGAGATTTAAAGCTTAACAGCCGTATTGTAAGAACAGGCCTATGGGAATCTCAAAGGGAACAGTCGGGGAATCTGACTCCTGAAATATATAACCGATATGAAAATATTGCTGCAAGCGGTGTTGGATTAATAATAACCGAGCTGATTTCTCTTTATCCAAAGGATTCTTTCAGTAAATACTCACACACACCACATTTCAAGCAGTTTGTCCGTGAAATGAAGGATTTAACAGATCTGGTTCATACATATGATGTTCCTATTTTTGCGCAGGTGGGATTTGTGCAGTTCAACAAAAAAGCGAATCAGAATATGCGTGTTGAAGACATCAGTATTGATGATATTAGAAAAATTCAGACAGATTATATTATAACTGCCAAAAAGTTGGATTTTGCAGGTTTTGACGGAATACAGATTGCCCTTGGAAATTATTACTTTTTAACCCGTTTTATTAATCCCCATTTCAATACCCGTGACGATGAATATGGAGGAAGTACTTTCAACCGTTTAAAAATAGTTCTGGAAATCATTAAAGTTATTAAGGACAATACCAATCTTCATGTTAATGTAAGACTGAATGCTTTTGACGACCAGATTAACGGAATGACTGTTGATGAAACAGTTGAAATAGCTAAGCTGCTTGAAAAATATGGTGCCGACAGTATTCAGGTTACAAGGCCTCGTTCGCCTCAGTTTTTCACGGGACAAAATAAAAAGAATCCACTAATTGAAGCCAGTGAGGAAATCATCAGCAATGTTAATATTCCGGTAATATTAGGTGGAGGGTCAAGCAGTCAAAATCAGATTAATAAAATATTAAACACAACCAACATTGATTTTATTTCAATGCAGAGGCCTTTTGTTGCCGATCCCAGTTTTCTGGTTGAATGGTATGTTGAAGGAAATGGTGAGAGTAAGTGCCGGACATGCAATAACTGTTACTGGAAAAAAACAAGTACATGTCATGTCAATAAGTCACCGACTCTGAATGTTGATTAAAATAGCTATTTAAGTTCATTTGATGTTTCTATTTTATCAACAACTTTTTGTCCTTCCTTGGCCATATCGTTAAACATCACTATTGTTTCTTTCATTTTTGGAAGTGCCTGCTCCTTGTAGGCATTTACATCTTCAATAGCTGCAATTGCTTCTAAAAATGAATTCTTTAATATTTCAGGCGATATCATCGCTTCACCACTGGCTCTTTGAATTTCACCTCCCTGTTCGCGAAGCATATGTGATGTGGATTCAATAATATTTCCTGTTGTTTCATTTAAAAGATTTATTTTATCCATAACAATTTTCTGATCATATAATGCACTGGCCACCATAACTCCAGTTCTTAGAGCCGTTACGGTAACGTTTTTGGCACGGGCAACACCACGAATCAGTTCCTTATTGTTTCTTCTTATAACATTCATTGCAACAATTCCCTGCTGGTTAATAACAATCATCTGCTGCATATCCATAATCCTCTGTCTGAGAGGAAAAAGTATTTCTTCCTTGACAAAAGCAATTTTATCTGCATCGACACCGTTGATTTCAGCGTTCTGTATCTGAAGTTCTATTGAATCATCCATCTGTTTTCCAAGTTCAATGTCAGCAAGCAGCTTTTTGGTAGCTTCCCTTAAGTAGTTTTCTTCTGAAAGCAGGGTTGTATTATCATTCTGCAGTACTTTACTGCTCTTGTCCAGTGAATCAATAATATTATTAATAGCTGTTTCAGCCTTTTCATACTTGGCAAAATATTTTCTGACTGGATTGAATAACTCTCCGAATACTCCCTTTTTGGCAAAATCCACTTTACTTGGATCCAGGTCTTTCATTTGAAGGTTAAGTTCTGAGAGTTTATTGCTTATATTTTCCGAATCTTTAGTGCCTTTGTTCAAGTCAACAAATCGGGTGCTTAGCATTTCATTTCTGGATGCTGATCTTGCCATTTCATCAAGGCCAAAATTTTCAAGCGGTCTGATTATTGATTCTCTGGCTACCGGATCATCCAAATCAGAATCAAAAATTGCAACAGCATTGTTTTCAGCCTGTTGTTTAACAGCATCATTTTCAAATTTCTTTTCTTCTTTCTTTATACTTGTTTCAACATCTTTTTGTATTTCATCTATGTTCAGTGAAAATTCAGCCATTATAATACACCTTGATTTTTTGCTTTGTATATCAATATATTTTTTAATGTATATAAATTGTTTCAACATCCAACAAATAATTTTAAATTAAACAAATGATATAACTATATTTATGTTTTCAAAATCTCTTGCGGAAAAAAAATTAGAGGAGTTAACTGGAGGCTTTTTGATTAACAAAAGATTTGAGAATACTCTTAAAGAGAATGGTCTGATGATAGCTGATGGAGAAGTAATTAAAAAGCAGTTAAAAAGGGAAATAAAATCAGGCGTTGTTTCAGTTGACGGATTGGAAATCAGATTGAATTATTTAATGAAAAAGAAAGCTGAAGAAAAAGGGGTTAAACCTTCAAAATCCGGTGATGAACCTATTGATGTTAAATATAATGTTAAAAATAGGCCTTTATTTGCTCCGTATAAAAAAGAGCTTGACGAGTTAAAAGAAGAATATGATAAGAAAGAACAAAAAGTTACTGCACTGATTGAAAAAGCATTTGCCCCTCCTCAAATAACATATGATAAATTTATGGACAGTGTTAAGAAATCAGATAAGGTTTTCAACTCACAGTATGATTCCGCCAATAACATTATTGAAAATGCATCACAGGAAACACCAAGAATGCAGATGGAACTGGAGGGCAGGCTGTCAACATTAAAAGCCATCATATCCTATATTGATGATTTGATAAATGAACTTATAATCAATTTAAGCTCAAGTAAAAAATCCTCCAGAGAAGTTGATTTATTATTCGATGATATGGAAGAGCTGATTGATTCCATTAAAAAATATGAACATTGATGGGAAATATATCATCCCCATCCTTTAAAAACTAATCAAAATTAATTCCGGTAATTCTTAATCCGCCGTAATGGGATTTGTATTTGATATTTAAACCAATCAATAATGGTGTGATTTTTTCAATTACACGTGCTTTTTCAAGAACACCACAGTCAATTGTTTTTATACCAGGTATTTTGTCAATAATTTCTGCTGCAGTTTTTTTAGAGTCATTGTCATCTCCTGCAATCAGACAGTCACAGTCAATTTCTTCCGGAATATTTGCCAGATGTGAATTTGAAATGTTACAGAATGCACAGATTACTTTTGCTCCTGTTCCTTCAAGAATTGAAGCAGTTCTTTCAGCAGCAGATCCTTCCATTAAATCAATGAATCTGAATGGTTTTCCACCAATAGCTGTTTCCAAAGGTACAGTTGCATCCATAACTATTTTGTCTTTACAGTATTCTTTTATCCCTTCAACTGTTGGTTTTTGAGCAGCCAGAGGTACGGTAATTATTAAAACATCACCTTCACGTGCAGCATCTTCATTTGCCATTCCGCACATTGAGGATAAATCATAATCTTTTAAATCCTCTTTTGCCTGGGCTACAACATCAAGTGCTTTTTCTTCTTTTCTGGATCCGATAATTACATCAACACCTTCAATAGCTAGTCTTTCACCAATTCCAAGTCCCTGAGGACCGGTTCCGCCAATTATACTTACTTTCATTTTTATCACCATTTCTCTGCATTTTATATTATTTTAATACCATTCTCCATCTCTGCTTCGGGCATCATCATATATTTCTTCAGGCCAGTAGTTGTCATAAATATAGTCATCCATTTTTGAATTCTCCCCGTAATTGTGGTGGTCATAGTAATTGTCCGTGCTGTCAGTACTTTTGCCTGTAACTGAAAAGAAATCGGCCAGTTCACATGGATTATACTTTGAACTTCCTTTATAGATAACAGAAACTCTGTACTGACCGGATGATAAACCGAGGAAATATTCACATTCCCCTTTTGAATTAAAAGAATTTTTCACTACCTTTGTGTAACCGTTAGGCTTTGTTATGTTAATGTGAAACTTTTCACCGGGTACGGGATTGCCTGATGAATCCTTAAGCATTATTTTAACTGCAGAAGGAGTAGACTTTTCCATTTCGATATGTGTGTCCTCCTTTGCCGAGGCAAATGATAATGACAGCATAAACAAAATGGCAATCAATAATATAAAAAGTATTTTTTTCATGCTAATAGATATGGTCAACATATAATATAAATAATATTATTTTCAAATGAAATGCTATGGATAACAGTTTCTGGAATTTAATCTGGCCTGTAGCAATGGTTGTTCTTGCAAATGTTTTATATCACATATGTGCAAAATCCATGCCCGGTGATGCAAATCCCTTTTTCGCTCTGATTTTTACATATATTACAGCTTCAGTTATTACACTGATTATATGCTTTATTGTTTTTAAGCCAGCTGAATTTGCCTTCAGCTTATCTGATATTAATTTACCTTCTATTCTTCTGGGATTGTCAATAGTGGCTGTTGAAGTGGGATATATTCTTATGTACCGTGCAGGCTGGAAAATCAGCAACGCCTCAATTGTTGCAAATATCTGCCTTCAATGCTCACTTTTAGCTGTTGGAGTTCTTATATATAATGAAAACATTACAGTAAAGCAAATAGCCGGCGTATTCATTTGTATTTTCGGTCTGATTTTAATTACAGGCAATTAGGTCATCTCACCTCTTCTGTAAGGCTCAAGCCATGCATCCCTTTCAGCTCTCATCTGGCGAACCTCATCAACAGTATATCCGTCATTAACCCCGCCGACAATAACACCGTTTTCATCAAGTGAATCGGCATAATACTCATCCAGCTTATCTTGCTTATGACTGCTGTAGTCTGGCTGAGTGGAAGGATAGTCCTCCACACATATCTGCTCAACATTACTGTTGGTATTGGAAATACTAGCTGAAAGATTACTGCTTTGTACCGGAGCAGGTCTTGAGAGGACAAAGCATCCAGCTACAAGACAGATTACAACAGCGACTAAAATTATAATAATAATCCCGTACCGATCCATAATGACACATCAGCTATTTTTTGTCAAAAAGCAGTCCGCCGACGAATATTATATATTCAGGCAGATAATTGTCCTTTGCATATAAAATTTTATAACCGAAAACATCCTCAACAAGCTGGTCTACATTGCCTCCCAAAGATTCAATGGAGTATCTCATCTTGAAGGGCATTTTACAGGGCATGCCAAATTCACGGGTGCATTTCATACATAAGTTGCAGCATCCCATAAAAAGTCCCAGAGAATTTTCATCCTCTAAAGCATATATATCATTCATCAGTTTGACTTTCATCCGCTCGAGTTTTTTCATTGTAAAATCCATTTCCCGGTCTGAAAATTGATTGGATAATTCTTCATCTGAAAATTCAAATTTAAAAGCTATTACCTTAAGACCATTATATGAATTCCACACATCCATTACATCAAAATCAAATGGGGGACAATTCCAGTTTTTTGCGTAATTTTCACATTCACTGCATAACGCTAAAAAACGCTCTACATCAACATAATTTTTGACAAATTCATCAACATTAACGTCTGCAGTGAGTTTTTTAATTTCAACCATGTTTAAATATTTTAAAAAAAGAAGTAATAAATATTTCCAAAAAAAATAAAATCAGGTTTATATATCTGAGTATAATAAACCTAATGCTCTTGATCCGAATAATAGTATAAATGGATAACCAACTAAAATAGCAATAATCCGACCCAGATATGGTATTAAAGAGATAAATGATATTATTAAAGCCAAAACTACAGAAATAATACATAAGACAATTAAAAATACAATAATCCTTATAATACCAATTTGTTTAGCATCATCGAATACTTCACGAAAGTTTAATCCTTCATCCAAACTGTCATGTTTGGCAAATCTGCATACTGCAACGGCATCAAAAATATAAAATATAATAAAAAGAACAATTGCAACAATTACAGTAATAAAAATTGCTATTAAAAGTGAATTCCAAACTTCCTGGGGGACAATACTGTACATATCAGCAGTAGTTGAGCCAGCATTCAACTGAGCAAATTTATCCATGTTTCTCGAAGAAAAAATAGTGGAAATAGGGCCAAAACCACTTATAAAAGCTACAACAGCTATAATAATTGAAGGTATAATAAAATAGATAAAATTAATAATAACAAATTTACCACCGTCAGTAAAATTATTTGCCCAGTCAAAATCAGGGATTTCATTATTCAAATCAATAGAATTTCTTATAACACTGACACCGAATCCATAAACCAAAAGCATTAACAGAATTGAAACAATAACCATCAGCAGCAAGAGTACGCCTATATTGATTCCAAATCCTGTTATAATACTGGGTAAATTTATAACGAGAAAAAGAATACCAAGAATTAAAAGTTTCTTATAATCAGAAATTGGATAATGCAGTGCATCTTTAAATATTTCACCAAAATCCATAATTCTCACCTTATTTTAATTCAAAACTCAAAAAGAGTTATTTACTATATTTAAAGTGAAAACTATATAAATGTAACTGAAAAAATGCTATATTGTTATAGCTATTTAGTGAAAATCAGATATATTGTCTAATCCTCATTAATGAGGTATGTTCCACATAAATTTCCACATCATCCGGGATATGGGACTTCATCATTAACATATGAATGTTATTCTGATGTGACACTTTCTCTAAAGGATTTTAAGGTTTGTTAATTTCGGATTCAACTAAAATAATATAATTTGATTTAACATCATTTTAATCATTAAAACTGCTTAATATTTCCTAATAGCACCAATGTATCTAAAGCACTGCCTGAATAATGTTCAAATCCAGGTCAAGTTCGGGAAATGTCATAAATACTCTTCAGAGAGTAAATAATATATTTTTTTAATATTCTTTAATTTCACTTAAATCATTGTTTATACGGTTGTCTATCCCTTGAATAACAGTTTTGGATGCATCATTAATGCTAGATTTAATTTTACGGATTGTGTAAACCCTAACGAATTTTTTGCAATTCCGGCAATATGTCTCACTTACGGAACCTTTGATTTTTGAGTCATCAGCAATACCTGCAGTTAAAAAAAAAGTCAGCTATACCAATGTTACTCCTGATTTGGAATCATAGAAAAACAACCTCATCTGCAGCAGCAAATTTGCAATCAGCACATTCATACCGATAAATAGTAGCCGCGTTTCATCTCCCGAACACATCTTATTCTGGAACCGATTTCATATTTCTTTTCAAAATCCATTTTTGTCAAATCGGATTTCCTAAGTCCGTAATCATCCAGAACAATTTCCACATCACCATCATCAACAGCTTCTAAAATTTCTTCAAAAACAAATAAACCACCCATATCATCAATAGGATTATACTTACCTTTATAATCAGTGATTAATGCAGTTTTATTCTTATAATCAGCAACATCTTCTAATTTATGAACAATAATCTCCCAATTGTCTCCGAAATCATAAACATACAAAAGTATAGGATTATCTTCAAGAATTTCGGAAATAATAATATCTCCACATTCATCATATCCAATTGTTCCTTTCAAATTGCCCAAATTAACAAGATCATCATCGGGGTCATTGTGAGGAATTTGAAATTCATAATTATGATAATCACTGAATCCGAAAAGCTTCTGGATTACAAAATGCAGCTGTTCAAAAGTAATATCATCACGTATTTTAACTTCCCTCCAGACTTCAGCCTGACTGTACAATCTCAATAACATTTTATATCCGGACATAATACCACAACACATAAAGATATAGTAACCAAGATTAAAATACTTTGTTAATATGTATGACAAACATTGTAATAGAAAATAAGAGTATAAAAAGTTGTTATATAAAAATGTATGTCAGAAAAAATAATATGGATAATACCTATGGCCAAATGATAATTTAAAAATTAAGAAATAATTGACCTATCAGCAGAGCAATTATAAAAGCCCTGCAATAGAATCAATTTAATTAAAATTATTCGTCTACTCCGAAAGATTTTTTAAGTAAATCAGCATTAACAAATCCTTCTTTATAGATTTTACCTGTTGTTAAATCATTGATAACAACTTCTGCTGGTGCAAACATTCCTTTATCAATTTTGTAGAAGTCGAAATCAGCTTCTTTAAAGACATCGAAGAATGGTTTTCCATATCCGTCAGCAGCACTGGATGGTAATTTAGCTGCAACATCAGCAATATCATCATCTTCATCAGATTCAACATAGTAGTAGGTTCTTCCACCAAATAAAACTGCATCATTTGTTTTACCCATTGCTTTTAATCCGTCAGGGTCAATTGGTGCAATTGGTGCAATTCCAGCTGCATGTTTTACTTTTGTTACATCAAATTTAATTGCTTCCAGCATTTTGTAGGTACCGTTTTCAACAACCCTTCCGGAAATTTGGATTGAACCAACCAAAGAAGAGGTTGGAGCAACAAGCAGGTAAACGTTTTTAACATCTACATTACATTCATCAGCAATATATTGTGCAACATCTTCGCCAGGTAATACATCTGCTTCTAATGTTAAAATAGCTAAATCAGCATCTTTATCTTCATAATCAATTTCTTCATAGGTTTCAGCTGGTTTTAATGCTATTGCACGAGCCGGACCAGAACCTAATGCAAAGAAATCTCCTACACTAACTGACCATCCTGCTTTTTGTGATCCTAAGGTTGAAATTGAAGGTGAATCAGTTTTAATTTTAACTGAAGGAAGAGCGAATTTTTCAGATAAATCTCCAGGGATTGAAATTCCTACATCTGCAAGTCCACCGAGACAAACTTTAGTATAAAGTTCACCAGCCTTAAAACTTCCATCAACATTGACACCACAATCTAAAACAGTAGCACCGTTGTCTAAAGTAGAAACTTCAATATTTAATGCATCAGCTTTTTCAATCATTACATCTACAGTTTTTTTAGCTTCTAAGTTTACACTTACCATTATTTAACCTCTATTAAAATTAAACCCATAAACAACTTACGAGTCATTGATTATAAATATTTCTTTATTATTATTTAAATTTGCCTAGAATTCATATTAAATAAAAATTTGAAAAATAATATGCATTACACAAATCCGTCAGCAGCATTTATTTCATACTTTTAAAATAATGAATAACACATAAAACAAAATCATACTTTGATTGTGTAAATATTAGAAATATTAATAGCAAAGATTAGTATTTAAGTAGAGTAAAAAAATCCTGGAAGATTAAATTCAATACTACTAACTTATGTTAAAAACAATCTAAAATGACCAAATTAAATAATAAATTATTAATTAATTATATATAAAGATTTTTAACTTAAATTAGGAATTATTATTATGGAAGAAAAAGAGCTGTACAGACTTTTAGGTTTTGTAAAAATTTCACCCTACAGAACAAATATTTTAAAATCTATCAATGGATCTGTGAAAATGCCAAGTGAAATAGCTAACGAACTTGGAATTAAAACTAGTAGGGTATCAGCAACACTGTCCTTTTTAAAAAAAGAAGGATTAGTTGTTTGCTTAAATGAAGATGTTCGTAAAGGACGTTTGTACAAATGTACAGATAAAGCCATAGAATTACTGGAATATATCTAAAAGCTCAATTATGGTTCTTCCAATTTTCTCATTTTAATTTTTAAGTAATTGATTAATATCATGTTTAGTTGTGGTGTAGGAAATATTGAACTTTTCTGCATATGAATTATAAGTAAATATTTCTTCATTATCATTCGTTTCTTTTAAATTTCCATTTTCCCATTAACTCAAAAAAAAACACACAGACAATTGGCTTAAAAATCTAATCTTAAAATTCAAAAAAATAAAAAAAAATAATGGATAATGGCATAATTTTAATTCCCCTTGGCAAACACTTCTAAATAAGAAAATGGAAAAAGAAAATTAAATTTTTCTTAATCCGTTACAGTTATCTTGTTTCCAACACTTAGGTCATTATAAGTGGAGGTTATGATATATTCTCCTCTTGGCAGGTTGATGTTTAATTTGGCCTGACCATTGCTGTCACTTACACGTTTGTAAATAACACCATTGATGTTAAATGTAACAGTCTGGTTAGGATAGAGATTACCCTGACCGTCAAGAACAGTAGCAACAAACTGATCACGAGTGCCGTAAGATTTAACCAAATCATCTGTAATTAAAGTAGATAAGACCTCAACTTTATCAGAAATCCGACAGCCCATATACTCAGTAGTAATAGTAGTATAAGTTTTAGGCGGTAAATTAATATTTAATTTAGCAACACCACTAGCATTGGTATGGCGAGTATAGAACACACCATTGATATTGAATACAACATCAACACCTTCACCTACAGGATTACCATCATCACCAATAATGGTAACATAGTACTGGGTATCATTCTTATAGTACTTGACAAGATTACCGCTGCTGACAATCCTTGAAAGAACAGTAACATTATTTGAACACATCTCACCGGTAACTAGATTAATTGCAGTTAAAATATATGAACCCTGAGGTAAATTGATGTTTAACTTGACACGACCGTTTTCGCCAACAGTACGATTATAGAAAACACCATTAATGTTAAAGTTAACTTTTGAACCAGGAGTCAGGTAACCGCCGTTACTATCATATGCAGTTGCATAATACTGGGAAGCATTTAAAAAGACTTTAACAAGGTCTTCACCAACAATAGTAGGCTTAATAACTACAGAGGAATAATAAGTATCATTACCAACACTAATAGTAACAGAATACTCACCACTGTTAAGGTTAAGAGGCAAGGAGATATTACCGTTAGCATCTGTTGTTCTAGTATAATTAATATCACTTAATTCTACAGTAACCTGCATGCCAGATACCGGACTACCTTTTAAATCTGCAATATTAACATTGAATCTTTCTGAACCGTGATAATATTTGACAACATCCGGAGCAGTGACAATAATATTTGAAACTATGCTAACGTTTGTAGTTACATCTTTTGGAAGATAACTGTCATCACCAGGATATGAAATGCTGACATTATAATTTCCAAGAGGAAGATTATCAGTTGGAATATTAGCTTTACCGTCAACAACAGGAACTGTAAATGTTTCATTAGCTATTGTAACAGTAACATTGCCAGAGGCATCATCAGGTAGGTTAATGATTAAATCATCACCACGTGAAACAATATCGCTTTCAACATCCAATGTATAATTTTCTAATTTGACACTGATAATATCGGATAAAACTCCTTTAACATATTTATCATCACCAGGATATGTAACAGTTACATTATTAAACCCAACGGAAAGATTATCGCCTGAAATAACAACCTTACCATCAACAACAGGGACAGTAAATGATTCGCCAGCAATAGTAACATTTACATCACCGCTTGCATCGTCAGGTAAATCAACAATTAAATCATCACCATAAATTAAACTGGTATTTTCAAATGCCATTGTGTAATCATCAGATTTAACATTTATAACATCAGATAAACCAGATTCAACATATTTGTCGTCACCAGAGTAATGGGCAGTGATATTACTGTAGCCTAAAGGTAATTCATCACCGGAAATAACAACTTTACCTTCTTTAACTGGAACAACAAATGACTCATTACCAACTGTAATATTAACATCACCTGTTGCATCATCAGGTAAATCAATAACTAAGAAACTACCAGTAGTTATATTTGTATCATTAATTGTAAAGACATAATCTTCAACTTTTGACACATTAATAACAACAGTATTTGATGGTGTTTCATCAATATAAGTATTACCCATGTAAACACCAGTAATGTTATAAGTACCTTCTTTTAAGCCAGCAATCGAACGTGAACCAGTACCGTTAGCTATTGAGAAGTAATAACTGTGACCGCCAATTGTAACAATCATAACACCATCAACAGGATAAGGGCAGCTGGTTGTAACAGTAGCATTGACTATTGCAAGGTCACCAACATGAATATCACTGGAAACTATTTCAACAGAGGTTTCGTAAGTAATATCACGATGATTATAATTATTAGTATTATTCAAGGTTGTAACGTTATTCAAGTAAACTGTAGATTCAGCATCAATTCTAACAACATTACCATTATCCTCAGTATTGTTAACCATTAATGAATCATAAATGTCAACACTTGAATTAACAATTTCAACAGCACTGTTATTGCCAGAAACTGCATTACCATCAAGGACAGCACCACCAATATTAATATTATCTGAATCTGCAATTGATACAAGATTGCTGTTGTCAGAAGCAATGTTGGAAACAAATTCATCATTTATTAAGTCAACATTGGATGAATCAGAAATATCAATAATCGAACTGTCCTTATCTAAAACATTATCATTAAATGAAGAATCTGTAACATTAATATCAGAAGAACCGATAATATCAATAACATTACTTCCATTAGCAAGATAATTACCATTGAATTCGCTGTCAACTACATTAACATCATCAGAATTAATAAGAAGAATCTTACCATTATCAATATCATTATCAGTGAATGTAGATTCATTAATGTTTGAATTATTGGAATCCTGAATACTAATAACATTTGCATTATCTGCAAGAGAGTTATCATTAAAAGTACTGTTATAAATTGTTGTGTCATTAGAATTAGTGATACTTATAATATATGAATTTGCAGTTAAATTATTATCATTAAATATTGTATCATATATATCACTAGATTCAGAATTAGTAATTTCAATCAATGAAGCATTATCTGATAAATTATTAGTGCGGAATTCAACACCATCAATAAGAGTATTTAATGAATTGTTGACAAGTATAACAGCATTGTCAGAAATGTTATTATCTTTGAAAGTAGAATTAGCAACTGTGAAATTTTCAGCATCATTAATGTAAACAGAATCAGCAATAAATTCTGAATCAGAGATATTAATATTACCTACATCATTAATATACAGTGCTTCACCATTATTTTCAAATGTGGAAGCGTTTATACTTAAATTATCACCACTGACATCTATTGCAGCACCATTGGCTGCAGTATTGTTAGTGAAATCAACATTATTGATAACACCATTGTCACCGGACCATAAAATAGCACCACCATTGCCTGAAGTGTTGGCATTAACTAATGAAACATCTGAAATAGCTACAGAATCTCCAGTAACATTGAATATACGGGCTGAATCATTAGCATTAATTGTATGGCCATCACCTGAAATATTAATAGTTTTATTTAATTTAATACCATCAGCACTGTCAGTATTTGGATCAAATACATAATCTTTATCAAGGATTAAACTGTCAGTTGCATTATCTATTAATAACTGTAAAGCAGCAAATGAATCCGGACGAATGAAATTAACAGCATTTGTGTCATTAGAAGGATTATAATTAATATCTCCATCAAAAGTAACAACAACACTATCAAACATGCCAGATTCCGCTTCATCAATTAAAATATAACCTGTACCGTCAACAACACTGCCATTATAAGTTCTGCCATTAACATTAAGTGAAATACTGCGACCATCCGTAATATTAACAACAGTGAATGTTAAATTATTACCAATAACAACATAATCATCATTAAATTTGATTGTACTATTAGCTCTTGCGATGTTGAATTTAACACTAGCATAACTTTCAGTAAAGTTATCACTAGTACAATAAGCA
>CADBPS010000054.1 GCA_902796575.1 uncultured Methanobrevibacter sp.
AGAGTTAAAATAAAAAATCAACTTGACGACATTGAACATTTTGTAGAAATATTCTTTAAAATTAAAAAGACATATGGAAAACTAAACAGATTATTCCTATCCAAAATAACTAATATAGCCAACAATATTCCATTTAAAAAACATGAGGCGGAAGCTGAATTTGAAAAGGCATGTGAAAATTCCTATGATACAAGTGTCAAGTATCTTTTAAGTCAATATTACCTTGGAACACTGTTATTATGGGGTTTATATATTCTTGTTTTGATTACATTGGCAATGGTTAATTCGGGATACACCATTGGCTTTGAAACTAACAGTGTAATTGATTCATTGATAATTCTGGTATATGTTGCCTACTTCATTTCTACCTTGACGGTTATTCCTTCATTGATTGATAAATGGCCAAGTGCATATACCAATTCAGTGCTTTTAGAGGATATCTTTGATTTGGAAGATACCATAAAATCTGAAAACACAAATGATAATCCGAAAAGAATAGAAATTGTTGAGGAAGACATTACCAAAGAGGATAAAGGCATACGAGATGAAAGAAAAGACATCACCCAAAAATTCGCAAGAATATTAAAAGAGGACAAGACTAGGGTAATAATATCAATGGTCTTAATTATGTTATCTACATTGTGCATGGCTTATGCCCCTAAAGTTGCGGGAAAGACTCTTGATTTATTGATTTCTAATTTGAATTCATCCAACGATATTGCTATCTACACTAATATCGCCTTGCTGATTCTTTTATATTCTGTAGGCTTCCTGTTTAAATTACCTCCGAAGAGAATCATGGGGATTATTGGTGAAAAAGTAGCCTATAATTTAAGAATGGAACTGTTTGATAAGATTGATGGTATCGGTTCCGATTTTATTCAAGAAAATTCAAAAGGTCATATTCTATCTAGACTAAACAATGATTTAATGCTCATCAGGGAGTTTTTCTCTTTTCGCTTTCCCGAAATCTATGCCCAAATTCTATCGATAGTTTTTGTATTGGTGTTGATTTTAATGACGGATTTGAGACTGGGTTTAGTATATCTGGTTATATTGCCGATTTATGCAATTTGCTTATATGTATGTCATGTTAAATCTAAAACCAATTTTAATGGTCATCAAAAGCATATGGGTCGAATGATGGGCTATTTTGAAAGAGGGCTAGCAAATCGTGATTCATTTCATGAAAAAGGGTTTGAAAAAATCAATCAAACTGTAATTGTCTATTATACCAAATCCAGAAACATTGCTAATGTTATGATGCCTATTACGACCTTTTTAATGAATATAAGTAATATAACTGTTTATATTATGGGGATTTACCTTTTAGCAGGTAATGAAATACAGCTGGGAACCCTGCTGGCGGTTATTATGTATGCGCAGTTATTGACAAATCCTATTAAAAAATTAAGTAGCTCAATGGCTACAATTGAAACTATATTTTCGAGTGTAAAAAGATTATTTGCGATTATTGACTATAAAAAAGATGAATGATTGAATTTCAGTCAGCTTATGCCGGATGTTTATTTAATTATTCGGGCAATATTTCCTGTTGATAATTAAAGTACAAAAACATGAAACTAATTCAATAAAATTAATTTATATTTTATAATTTTCAATTTTATATGCAAAATTTTGAAAAATTAATAATTGAGCTTTTTAAAGGATTAAAAAAACATGTAATATTATACATGTTAATGGTATTATCAAAAAAATATCATTATTTTTCCATTAATTTTTCAATAATCTATTTATTTTTTTATCAAATCTCTGTTTTTGTTATGAGATTGTTTTTGTTTAAATGTTCATTTAATTCCAATATGTCGGCATATGTAAAATAAGTCCAACAATAACATTTATATTATAATATTTGCACACTATGATTATAAGAAGTTAAATTGAGAAGTTACACTAAGTTGTGGCCAAAATTTCTTATCATATAACAAAATTTATGGAATG
Organism: uncultured Methanobrevibacter sp.; assembly: GCA_902796575.1. GTDB lineage: Archaea > Methanobacteriota > Methanobacteria > Methanobacteriales > Methanobacteriaceae > Methanocatella. Next base: position 1,963 of record CADBPS010000054.1, read on the forward strand.
ATGTTATGACTAAAAACAAAAAAAATTTAAAAGTTGATGAAGAATCTCTTGAAGAAGAATCCAATGCTGGCTCAGGCAATAAAGCATTCACTGCTGAAGAAATATCTAAAAAGTACACGGTTGCAGAGCTGAAAAAAATTTTAAGAGAAAATGGTTTAAAAGTTTCAGGTAAAAAGCAGGAACTTGTTGAAAGAGTTTTGCCTGTCTTTAATGGTGACTCAGATGAAACCTCTGATGAAGAGGAATCTTCTGATTCGGAATTAACGGAAAAAACCAATGTCGTCAGGTTAAGATTTTTTCATGATTTTTTCTCCCATTTTTTGATACATCATTTATAGATTTATTTTTTTTTAGAAAG
>CADBPS010000055.1 GCA_902796575.1 uncultured Methanobrevibacter sp.
ATGGTTTTATTACCATCTACATCCTTTCTAGAAATACGCACTAAGTGCTTAAATTCGTCTTCCATTAAATAACCTCCATTTATAGAGCGAACCTACGAGACGTAAAATAATAGATTCGAATGTTTTGAAATTACAAAACACAGTTCTTTCAACAGTATAAACTTAGTCCATAAAAAACTAAGAGTGCAAAAAAATATCAGTCTAACAATATTACTTTAATTAAATAAATTAAAAAAATAGATGTTAAAAACTAATAAGCGCCGAGACTGGGATTTGAACCCAGGAGGGCTAGACGCCCACGAGATTTCCAGTCTCGCGCCTTACCAGGCTAGACTATCTCGGCACATATCTAGCAATAAAAAAATATTTGCACATCATATTGGACAACAATATGATATAATAATATATAACATTTCAAGTATATAAATGTATTGATTTAATAGAATATTAAAAGATTTAAAAAAAATTACCGAATTAAATTATTGGAATTTAACACTTATACAATATGACAACCATAGACTAATTATTTGTAAATGTCATAAATTAAAGAAAAATTCTGAAAAATCCTCATTTAATTACTTTTTAACAAAAAAAAATATTAAATAAATTAAATAAGGTTATCACCAAAATCTTGGATAAACTCCGGGTTTCATGAAAACCTTTGAAACATTGACAACAAAACCGTTTTCAGCATCTAAAATATCATTAGAAGAATATAATGAGTTACCTGCACCAATCAGCTCGCCCTTTAAAGTTTCAATTGCAACAAAATCATTTTTGGAAATATTATCTGAAAGCTGAACAACACCACCACTGGCCAGATCAGCACCATGACATATTGCATCAACTGCTGAATCCTTAACAATAATTTTAGGCAGGTAATCTGCTGCCCTTTCCATCGGCATAATCACTTCACGCAGATATGATTCATCACCATCTTCAATATAGAAATGATATGCATCGGTCACATCCTGCAAAGTTGCCAGATTATTTTTTTCGTTAAATGAACCCACTTGAGTTCTTCTAAGTTCAGCCATATGTGCTCCAACACCTAATGCTTCACCAATATTGTGACAATAAGTTCTGACATAAGTTCCTGCTTCACAACCAATTCTGAATAAGACATCCCTTCCATTTATTTCATAAATCGTTGAATAGTAAATGTTACGGGTTCTTAATTCACGTTTTACAGCAGACTTCACAGGAGGAAGCTGATATATTTTACCTGTAAACTCCTTAAATACATGGCGAATACTATTCTCATCCATATCCTGATGTAATGTGAGCAGACAGACATATTCTTTAGGAGCAGTCAGCAGTAATTGAATTGCCCGGGTTGCATCTTCCAGTCCTATTGGAAGTATACCTGTAACTTTAGGGTCTAATGTTCCCCCATGTCCGGTTTTATTCAAATTTAAAATCTGTTTAACCCAAGAATCGATTTCATGTGATGTTGGTCCAGAAGTTTTATCAAGATTAATAACACCCTTTGAAATTAAATCTTCAATAGGTCGCTCATCAGGTTTGCAGCCATACTCGGGGTTTGTAAAAGAATTAGTTTTAGTAATCAGTTTAGTTTTCATGAATGTTTTACCTTAAAAAAATAGTGAAAATTAATGAATAAAAATATTTATTCATTTTATTTATAAATCTGCTAAAGCGGCTTTAATAGAGTCAGCATCGCCTGAAACATCAATAGTTTCTTCAGTTGGTTCTAAATGAAGAATGTTACATCTTCTATTTTTAACAGCTTCACCAATTACTTCAACGAAGTTTTCATCGATGATTTCGACAATTGCACATTTTTCTCCAGCTTCTCTTCCAGCAGTTTTAACACATACTCTTCCTACTTCAATTGATGCCATTTATATCACCTTTAATATTGTTAAAATGATTTCTGTTACTTTTTCAGGATTAAAAGTATCAGTATTAATAATTATATCATAAATATCCATATTAGTAATGTCTATGTTATGGATATCCCTATATCTTAAAGCTTCACTTTCTTCTCGGATAATTATTTCCTTTTTAGCCACATCTACAGATTTTGACTCCCTGTCCGCTATTCTTTTTGAACGAACATCAAAAGGAGTAACTAGCCAAAGTTTCAAATCAGCCTCAACAAAATTGGCTGACAATCTGCCCTCAACAATCAAATCATCTGAAGACTTGGCAAGATCAGCTTGTCTTTTATCTATCTCTTTATCAATATCATCATTACCTTCAGCAAATTCACTAAATTCCAGAACAGACATTCCTCTTTCGCGAGCCATATCTCTAAAAACAGAACCTGCAGAAATATAAGGAATATCTAACTTTTCACTTAGCAATTCAGCAGTTGTGGTTGTTCCAGTACCAGCCAACCCGCCAATAGTAATAATCATTATTGTCTAGCCTCGTTTTTAAAATGTTTACGCATACATTTTGTGCATAAATACCCACCGTAAGGACGGCTAGGTCTTTTGCTAGTTTTTGATAATTTGCCTATTTCATACGGACGTCCACGAGGAACACCATGTAAAATTGCACCACATTCAGCACAAACGTGCTTAGATGGTTTTTTCTTTTTGTATCTTAAAACATTAACTCCACCTGGAGTTGTTTTTCTCATTCTTTTGTATGATCTTGATCTAAACCTATTTGCAGGCATTTAATCACCTTTGATTAATTTTTAAATAAATAGTATAATAATTGTGTAATAGCGTATTCAAAATAGAATACTATTATATATGTAATTCATCATTAATAAATATATAATATTAAGGGTTAAATTAGAACCCTTGTTTAAATCCTAAGAATTTTCTTAATATCTGACTCATACCGAATGTACAAATCATATACCATAACAACCATCCAATTCCAAACGGAATTGTTGCTTTACCTCCATACATGAAACCTCCAATGAAGTGCCAGAATGGAGTAAGAGTAATCCAATAGACAGGCTCTGGGAGAATTAAAACTAAATTATGAATAGCTGAAGTTCTCATCCAGAAGAAAATAAGAATAATCGGAACAAAAGTAACAATCATCGGTTTGAATGATTCCATCATCATTTCATTTTGATCTTTAAGCATTTCAGTCTGTTCTGCTTGAAGCTTAGCTATTTCTTTTCCATCACCACTTTTTTGAGCTTCCCTCATTTTTCGTTGAAACTCTTTGGATTTCTTTTGTCTTTCATTAAGTTTATCTTGATCAACTAAATACTTATTAGCAATAGTTGTAATTAAAGAAACAATAAATGCAACTATTAAAACAGTTAAAGCAGGATTATGGGGATTTGGATCCATTGATAAAATCGGATTGAAAATAGCATTAAGGGCATTGAAAATTTCCCCACTAATCATACCAAAAAAATTAGCCATGTCCATCACCTATTTTAAAACATTAACCAACTTTGAGATAGTTTTAGGTAGATGATTATCATGGTTTTCAATAATTTTAACTGTAGCACCAGTTAATGTTGCATATGCCATTGAAGCTGCTCTATTCATTTCCTGATGTAATTTGATATCTTTAGCTCTTTCAACATCACGGGAACGTGTATCATCATTCATCCTTCTGTAGATGATTTCATCAGGATTTGCTTCAACCATGATAAATAAATCTGGTTGTAATTGCTCTAGAACCCAAATTGGAAGGCCAGGCAAAAATCCTGAAGGTGTGTTAATAGTACAATGGGTATCAACAATAACATTATCTTTTTCGGATCTTTCTTTTATCCTTTTTGCAGCTTTTGCTTGAATTTCTTTTTGAGTTTCAGCAGGTAACTTTCTTAAAGCATCTCTGTCATCAACAAGTTCTTCTTCAATTGCAAGTTCAGTCATTATGTCACCATAATTTAAATGCACATAATCAACTTCTTTAAGTGCTTCGTTAAGTATGGTAGTACTACCCGAACCTGGAATTCCAGTTAATACAACTAATTTCATTTTAAACCCTCTTAAATAATATAAATATGGAGAAGATTAATCTCCTCCTAAAAATTTCCTAAGTAATGGATTTGAAGACATAAGTTGTTCTTCAGCCATTTCTTCATAAAGTTTATGTATAATACCTACAGTAAGCAATACACCAGTACCTCCTCCTAAAGCACCGGTTAAGTCAGCAGCAAACGCAATAATACCAACATAAATACCACTTAAAATGGTAAGAGCTGGAATATACTTTCTTAAAATTTTATATAACTGACGTTTACTACTTCTAAATCCAGGTATTTGAATACCCGAACTGTAAAGTTGTTCAGAAATCTTTTTAGCATTCAAACCACTGATTTCAACCCATAGATAGGAGAATAATACACAACATAAAAAGAAAAATATTGCGTAAACAATAACATGTATCGGTTCAGTAGTAAACATTCCAACATTATTTGGAGTTGATAATAACCACGCTATTCCGCTAACGGCTTTACCGTTCTCAATCTTACCAAGTATTGGAAATCCAATTTTTTGGAAAACATTAGCCAAAAGCGAAACGTTAACCAGTAAAGCACTAGTCAAAATAACAGGCATGTTACTAGCATAAACAAATTTCAATGGATATTTACCTACTGATCCTCTGATTCTTCCGTGACCTCTTACAGATCCGTGGGAAATTGGAATCTCAACACGAATTGATTCACCATATACAACAACAAGGAATACACAAATTGTTGCAATCAATGGTATTAACAGTGAGAAATCTGCAGCTCCCATGTAAATGGATTGTATAAATCCTGGAATTGCACCAGTCAATAAACCATCAGGACCAGGTAAGAAATTAAAGGTACCGACAAGGATAGCTTGACATACACCAGCAGCAATAAATAGACCAATACCACTACCAAATCCCCATTTTGAGACAACTTCATCCAAATAAATTACTAAAACTGCTCCAATTACAAGTTGAAGGAATAATACACCAAGATATGAATTATCTATTGGCATTAAATTACCAGTTAATACCAAAACACCTGCTTCAAACATTGTAAAAACAATTGACAGTAACTTTTGTGTTGCCTGAAAGTGAGATTTATCTTTATGTGAAGAAAGATCTAAATCCAACAAATTCGAACCAACTAATAATTGCAAAACAATAGATGCAGTTACAATAGGACCAATTCCTAAAGTGAGAATTGAACCAAAACTTCCGGCCATAACTGCCCTTAAAGCAGCAAAATTATCGACAGCTGCTTCACTCAAACCATATAACGGTATTTGTGTTAAGAAATAATACAATACCAATACAAGAGCAGTCCATTTAAGTTTTTCCCTGAAATCTTCATTATGAACTGGAGATTTAACTTCAGGTAAAAACTTAAATAATGGCTCTAATACTTCAAGAGATGACATTTTATTCCTCTAAAAAATAAATGGAAATGCTATAATTCTATAGCTTCTCCTCCCATTTCTTCAATTTTTTCAATAGCTGAAGCTGAGAATTTAGGTGCTGAAATTTTTAAAGCTTTAGTAATCTTACCTTTTGCTAAAACTTTATCATAACCTAAATCAGTTACATCAATGACAATAACATCTCCTTCTTTTGATGCTTTGCCACTTGCAACTAAATCATCAGCTTTTTCTTCTAAGTAACTTAAGTTAACAGAATTAACCTTTTTAATCATTTTTTGAGGTCTTTTAAATCCATGTTTACCATAGTGGTTAGGGTCATGAATTACAGTCCAAGTCCAGTGTTGTTTACCAGCACCAGCTTTTCCTTTTCCACCTTTGTTACCTGCACCTCTTCTTTTTTTGGTACAGCCCCCACCATTGGATCTGGAGCCTCTAAGTTTATTGATTTTACGTTTTGTTCTAATCATAATAACACCTAAATTTAAAGCATTCTTTTCGCAAGATCTTTAATTTCTTCGCCCCTGTAACCTAAAGATCCACCTTCGTTGATAGATAAACGAATATCCTCATATCCTTTTCTAGGAGGGTGTAAACGGAATACAGGTTTAATTCCAACATCAGATAATTTAACTTCTGAATTAATTAAAGCTTCAGATAATTCAGAAATATTGTTATAATCAGAATTTTCTGCTACAAATTCATCAGTAACTTTATTGTTACCTTCAATTCTTCCTCTTTTGGTGATAATATCTGCTAAAAGCTCAGCATCAATTTCACCCCAAGTGATATAATCCTTGGATTTTTGAAGCATACCTTCATAACTAGGATTTTCTTCAGCTAACACTGCGTGGTTGATTCTGTTAAGCCTTAACATGTGTAAAGTGTCAGCAACTTTTTGAATGACACCAGTTGTTCCTCTAACTCTAATAACTAAAAACATAATCATCACCAATTAATAGTTAACTCCCATTTTCTTAAGGTCTTCTTTACTGGCTTTAACTTCACTTAAAGTATTTAATGCATCAAATACTGCATTAGCAAAGTTGACAGTAGTTTGAGTTTGACCAAAAGATTGGGACCATACATCATGAATACCAGCAAGTTTTAAAATAGTTTTACCTACATCACCGATTACTAAACCTACTCCTGCAGGTGCAGGCATTAAGTTTACGCTAACACTACTGGTTTTACCTTGTACTTTGAAAGG